>CAZXWU010000092.1:0-7040 GCA_964644495.1 uncultured Tissierella sp. | reverse complement strand
TATGGCATAGGGGAAGACCAATATAGTAATGAAGATCAAATGTTTGACCTTGTTCATGAGATGAGGACTAGAATCATAACTAGCCCAGGGTTTTCACCAGACCATATATTAGCTGCTATTATATTTGAGCGGACTATGGATAGTAAAATTCAAGGAATGTGGACTGCCGACTACCTATGGGGAGTAAAAGGTATTGTTCCCATACTAAAGGTAGACAGGGGTTTAGCTGATTTGAAAGATGGAGTACAACTTATGAATCCAATGACAGATTTAGATACTTTATTGGATCGTGCCCTTGAGAGAAATGTATTTGGAACTAAAATGCGTTCCCTTATAAAAGAGGCAAATCCAAAGGGAATTAAAGATATAGTAGACCAGCAATTTGAATACGGCAAGAAGATAATTGAAAAAGGATTAGTACCAATTTTAGAACCAGAAGTAGATATAAATAGTAAGGATAAAAGCCAAATAGAAGAAATTATGAAAGAAGAGATATTAAAATCCTTAGATAAGCTATCTAAGGATCAGGTCATTATGCTCAAGCTTACTATACCAAGTAAAGCCAACTTATTTGCTGACATAATGGCACATCCTCAAGTAATGCGTGTTGCAGCACTTTCAGGTGGATATAGTAGAGAATATGCTGTAGAAGGCCTAAGAAAAAACCCAGGATTGATCGCAAGTTTCTCAAGAGCATTGTTAGAGGGACTAAATGCAGATCAAACTGATGAAGAATTTAATGAAATGCTGAGAAGTTCTGTAGAAGCAGTTTATAATGGATCAGTCATATAATAGATAAAATAATATAGGGGGCTTTTTAAATGACTTATAGCAAAGCACTAGCTAGCAGCATAACTAATACTAGGCTAAGAACACCAGATAATATTTCTCCATTTTCAGGTATGTGTTCTGTTTGTACAGATAAATGTACAGGGACATGTGAAATAGGTTTATCCGCCATTAGGGGAGATGAGGCAATTTATCCATTTAAAACGGATATAAATCAATTTGCTTCAGAAAAAGATTATCCATTGGACTTTTCACATTTTAATATTGATGGAAAGGTATTTGGAACCTATGGATGTGATGAAGTTGCTGAACAAGCTACATTTCCAATGGTGGATATAGGTTCTACTTTTGGAATAGAAAATCCAGTAGAAATCAAAGCACCAATTATACTTCCAGGAATAGCAAAATTAAACTGGAAAGACTATTACTCAGGCGCAGCACTTGCAGGAGTTCCTGTAGTTATAGGGGAAAGTGTAGTTTCAAAGGATAAGGGCTTAGTACTTGAAGGGGGAAAGGTAGTTAAATCTCCTCTTATAAAAGAAATGTTATCTTACTTTAATAGATATAGTAGAGGCTATGGAGATATAATACTTCAAGCAAATTATGATGATGAATATTTAGGTGTCCTAGATTATGCCATAAAAGAACTTGGAGTTACATCTGTTGAACTTAAATTTGGTCAAGGTGCCAAGGGCATACAAGGAATGGGCATGGTTGAAGATATAGATCAAGCCCTGGAATTTCAAAAAATGGGATACTTAATATTTCCAGATCCATCTGACCCAGAAATAGCTGAAAACTATAGAAATGGAATTGGCAGAGTTTTTGAAAAGGTAGATAAGCTTCCAATGTGGAATGAAAAGATATTAATTAATAGGGTAAAGGAATTGAAGGAAATAGGGGCGAAAAGAGTTTGTTTTAAAACAGGACCTTTTGCAGCAAAGGATTTAATCACTATACTAAAAATTGCCTCAAAGGCAGGAGTTGATTTAATTACATTTGATGGTGCCGGTGGTGGTTCCGGAAACAGCCCAAGTAAGATGATGAATGAATGGGGAATGCCAACAGTTTACATGGAAAGTATATTATATACTATTCTTAAAAAGATGGAGAAAAAGAATTATCCACTTCCACAAATTTGTATAGCTGGAGGATTAGCAACAGAAGATCATCTATTTAAAGCTTTATCTTTGGGAGCACCCTATGTAGATATGATAGGAATAGGTAGAGGAGCTATGACTGCAGCAATGGTAGGGAAAAGAGTTGGAGAACTCTTAGAAGAAGGAATAGTACCAAAGGAACTTCAAAAATTTGGTAAGACTAAAGAAGAGATTTTTCAAGGTATCAGGGAATTAAAGTCCACATATGGGGATGAAACAGATGACTTATCCACAGGAGCAATAGGAGTCTACTCATATTTAAGCAGATTATCCACAGGGCTCAAGCAATTTATGGCTTTAAATAGGAAATTTACACTAGAACACATAGATAGAAGTGATATAGTTCCTCTTACAGAATTGGCAAGGCAAGTATCAGGACTTGAAACTTATAAAGAAAGATTAGAAGAAGCTATAGATAATATATAGAGGTATAGGATGGGTCATTGGCAAAACCGTCTTAACATATATTTTATTTTTTATGTCATTCTCAGCTTGTGGAAGAATCCATGATTTTCGAATTGTATAAGACCTAGGATATCAAGAGATATTTAGGTCTTATATTCTTATTAGACTAGCCAAGCATCCTATATTTAATTAAATTGATTATATAAGTGAATTTAAGGGTAAATCTATGGTATTGGAGGGATTGTGATGAATATAGGAGAAATGGCGCCAGACTTTAAATTAGATGCTAGTAATGGAAAACAAGTTTCACTTGCTGATTATAGGGGAGAGAAAAACATAGTGTTATATTTCTATCCAAAGGACAATACATCTGGTTGAATAACTGAAGCCTCTGAGTTCAGAGATTTACATGATGAATTTGAAAAAAGGGATACAGTTATTTTAGGTGTTAGTCCAGATAATATGAAGTCCCATGACAAATTTATAGAAAAGGTTGATATTCCATTTTTACTTCTAAGTGATACAGAAAAAGAAGTGGGGGAATTATATGATGTGTTTAAGATGAAAACCTTATTTGGGAAATCTGCAATTGGTTTAGAAAGGTCTACCTTTGTAATAGACAAGGATGGAAAATTAATCAAAGAATATAGAAAGGTTAAGCCTAGTGGACATGCAGAAACTGTATTAGATTTTATAAAAGAAATGTAGGATCGGACAGGGGGTTACCCCCCTTGTCCAAAAAGAAAGGCGGTAGTAAAGGCATGAAAAAAACTACTTTGATTTTTGTTTCTTTACTAGTATTATTATCATTGACAGCTTGTCAAAGCAAAGATTCTCAAGATCTATCCTTAGAGATAGGTAAACTGCAAAAAGAAATTGACCTATTGAAAGCTGAACTTGAAGTGGTAAAAAAGGAAAGAGATAAACTAAAGGCAGAAAATGAGGAGTCAGTAAATAAGGATAATCAAGTGGAAGAAGAGGTATTGGTAAAGGTAGTTGATAAAATAAAGATAGCTAAAGATACAAATAATAGGGTGTTTAATGATAGAGTTAATTTCCACATGAGCATTACAAATAATCTTAAAAAAGATATAAAGGAAATCCAAGGGGTATTAGATATAAAAACTATGTCTAAGGTTAGTATATTGAGGTTTGAGTGTGACTTAGCAGGGGATCCTATAAAAGCAGGGGAAACATTTATTAACAAAGATACCCTATTAGAAATAAATCAATATATAAGTTCAGATATTAGACTTTATAAAACAGAGCATGCTGATTTGAATTATACATATAAGATAAATAAGATAATTTTTACAGATGGAACTACTAAATAGTTAGGTAATTATAAGAATTACAAGATTTATATAATGGTAAGATAATAAATAGGAGGTAATCAAGTATGAAAATGGAAAAAAAGTAGCTATTCCAGGTCCTACGCCTGTAGTTAAGTCAATTCAAGATCAAATGGGGAGAGAAATGCAGGCCTTTGGAGATCCAAGATTTGTAAAAGATTATAAGCAAGTAATAGCCGATCTGAAAAGCCTATGGGATACAAATGGTCAAGTATTTGTCATAGGAGGTACAGGAACACTAGCTATGGAGATGGCAGTGGCAAACACACTACAAGAAGGCGATAATTTACTTGTGGTTTCTCATGGTTACTTTGGAGATAGATTTATAGAAATATGTGAAAGAAAGAAAATAAATGTAGATGTAATCCAAAGTCAATGGGGGAAAATAGTTCCAGTAGAAGAAATAGATAAAAAATTAGGGGAAAAAGAATATCAGGCTATTACAGTGAGTCATGTGGACACATCAACAGGAGTAGTAGCACCAGTGGCTGAGATTGGGGAAATGATGAAAAAACATCCAAACACTATATATATAGTAGATGGAGTATGTGCAACAGCTGCGGAAGATGAAAAATTAAATGCAATGAATATTGATGTGCTTTTAACAGGAACACAAAAAGCCTTTGGAGTATGTCCAGGGTTGGCAATAGTGTGGGCAAATGAAAAGGCATTGGAAAGAAGAAAGTCCCTAGGAAGCATAAGAGATTATTATGTTGACTTTGAAAAATGGATTCCAGTAATGAATGATCCATCAAAATATTTTGCAACTCCACCAGTAAACTTAATATGGGCATTGCAAGAATCCTTAAGATTGATCAAAGAAGAGGGAATAGAGGAAAGATATAATAGACACAAAAAACACGCTAAGGCGACTCAGGCAGCCTTGGAATCACTAGGATTTGGAATATTAGCCGAGAAAGGACATAGGGCAGTTACACTATCCAATGTATTATATATGGATAGAGTAGATGACGGAGAATTTAGAAAGATCCTAGCTGAAGAAGGAGCAATAGTAGCCGGTGGACTTGGAGAATATGCAGGGAAGATGTTTAGATTTGGACATATGGGCAATATAGATGAACATTACTTAGTTTCTGTAATGTCGGCAATAGAGAGAACACTAGTAAGATTAGGAATAGAATTTGAACTAGGTCTAGGTTTAAGAACTCTTTTAGAAAATTTAAGATAATTTTATAAGGATTCTATCAAACCCTGTCAGTTGACAGGGTTTTTATTATAGAATAATAAAATAAGATTTGGGTATAAATTATTGTGGGTATAAATTATTAGATGTATCTCTATTTATGGAAGGGAAAATAAATTGAGATATAATAAAAAAATAGTAAGTCTATGGAATATAAAACAAATTATATAGGAGGAAATATGAAGAAAAACAAATTTATATTAATATTAATATCCATATTAGTTGTAACACTAATGTTAACTGCTTGCTCCACTGTAGAAAAAGATAGCGATTTTGATAAAGATAGTGGTTTAGATAAAGACCCAGTGGAAGATAATAATGTGGAAGAGATAAAAGAAACAAGTAAGGATTACAAAATTTATAATATAGAAACAAGTAAAAGTAACAACTATGAAGCTGAAATAAAAGAGTTTGATCTTGGGGCAAAAGAATACTTATCAAATGCCAATAGGATAATGCCTTATAATATTAAAGGACTAATAGGAGTACCAAAGGGGGAGGGGAAATTTCCTCTAATCCTAATAACACACGGTTCCCACTCTAATGATGATGAAAGCAAAAGATTTGATACAGGATTTGATTATCTAGTTAAGGATCTGGCTGAGAATGGTTTCATAGCCATATCAATGGACATGAGCAAGCCTTATATATGGAAGTATGGTGATAATGATGATGAAGAGAAGTCCCTCCCTGTGGCAAATGACCACATAGTAAATCTAAGTCTAGCTAATAAAGGCGAAGATCCAGGATTTGGAATTGACTTAAAAGACAAAATTGACTTTGATAAAGTAGCCTTAGTTGGACACTCAAGAGGTGGGGAAACAATTTTTGATATTGTCAATGACCAAGCAGATAAGGGAGTAGATATAAAATCAATCCTATCTATTGCACCTACATTTATCTTTGATAGAGAGTGGCCAGATATGGACACAGCAGTTTTAGTTCCAGAATTTGATGGTGATATTGTGTCCTTAGATGGATTTAGTAGCTATGAAGCATTGAAATTAAATAGCAAAGGCTTTCATTCTGTAACACTATTGACCAAAGCCAACCATAACTATTTTAATAGAAATATAGAAAGAAATGACGCATCTATGATAAAAGATGAAGAGGAATTAAAAGAACAATTAAGCAGGGAAGAGCAAGAAGAATTTACTATGAATTTTGCAGTAGACTTTTTTAACAAGACCCTTTTAGGAAAAGAAGACGTATTTCTAAGTTCTGAGAAAACACAAGCTAATATGATGTATGGTTTTGATGTTAAAACTATGTATCTATTAGACCAGGCAGTAGACTTAGTGGATATAAAAACTACTGACAATTTCAAAGGAAAAGATGTGACTATTGAATTAAAAAATGATTCATGGTTTTATAAGCATGATGAAATAATAATTGATACAATAACAGCTGGAATAGGAGACATAACAGACTTGGATGATCCATATATGATCAGGCCCCTTATAAACATTACATGGGAAATTACTGACAGTAGAGTAGAACTTACTCCGAATACATCCGATTTTAGCAAATTTAGTGGATTAACATTTAATATGGTTATAGACTCTGCAAGTGAATTGAATCTGAAAGAGTCACAACATTTCACTATAGAGTTAAGAGATAGAAGTGGTAATACTTCCAATCTTGTATTGCCAGAAAAACTTAATGCCCTAGGATACACACCTGGAGAAACTGAATATACTGAATTAGGAGATGAAAAGCTATACTACTGGTCAAACTTAAGTCCTTTAGCAAGCCTTAATCTACCATTAAGTGAGTTTGAAGGTGTAGACCTAGAAAACATAGAATATATAACATTGATTTTTGATAAAACTGATACAGGTTCCATTTATATAGGATCTGTATATTTGCAATAAAAATAATAAGTCTAAGTAATTGATGGGCCCTATTAGATTAGGGTCTATTTTTATGTTTTGATGGGGATGCCATTGGTGTCGTAAAGATGACCATTGGTGTTATTTTTACCTATAAAGTCAATTATCCAGCTATTATATATAATAGACATATTATTGAAGTAATGATAATATTTAGATAATAGCTGCATGTATTATAGATATTAATAAGGAGGGGTTAAATGTACAATTTTCCAAAAAACCTTTATACAGATGTAAG
>CAZXWU010000091.1:1828-7054 GCA_964644495.1 uncultured Tissierella sp. | reverse complement strand
AAGAGTAATAGTAATAAAGCAATAATAATGATAAATTGTGATAATTTAAACTTTATAAACTTAACCTACGGTTATGAATTCGGAAATTTACTTCTTAAGGAACATGGAATAAGAATAAAAGCTTTAGAAAACAAAAATATAAAGATATTCAGACTTTCTGAAGGAAAGTTTATATTATATATAAATCAATATAGTAAAAAAGACGATCTAATGACAATTATAAATCAGATAAATGAATTGCTTGGTGATTCTTTTGTTGTGAACAATACAAAAGTACACTTAGTTATTAAGATAGGGGTTCTAGAACTTAATCATATTGATACATCATTAGATGACCTACTCAAGAAGACTACTATTGCTCTTAGATATGTGGATAGGTCAAAAACTGGTAACTACAGCTTTTTCAATGAAACCATGGAGTTGGATGTAAAACGGGAGGAGATTATTGAGAGAGAATTAATTGATGCAATAAACAATAGGGGAAGATCAAAGGTATATCTTGTATATCAGCCAATAGTGGATTCGAAGACTAAAAAGATAGTTTCTTTTGAAGCGTTAGCAAGGATGAATTCTGAAGAATTTGGATTTGTCTCACCTGTAGAATTTATTGATATAGCTGAGAGGAAGCAGCTTATTATTTCACTTAGCAATCTTATAATAAGAGAAGCCTCAAGTTTCATAGGAGAATTAGTAAAAAGTGGATATGAGGATATTAGAATCGCTATCAATATTTCAACCATTCATCTTATACAAGAAGATTTTGTAGATACAGTATTGGATATTATCAATGAAATTGGATTAAAGGGAAGGAACCTTGAGCTGGAGCTTACAGAAACAATCTTTATGGACAATTTTCAAATTGTAAATGATAGGCTTAGAGAATTAAGAGGATATGGAATTCATATTTCAATAGATGATTTTGGTACAGGCTACTCTTCATTTGAAAGACTAAAAAAATTAAATGTTGATACCTTAAAGATAGATAAATTCTTTATTGATAATATTGTAGACAAAAATATGGATTCAGTGATTATAAGGGAAATTATTGCCATTGCCCATAGATTAGCTTTAAAGACTGTAGCTGAAGGGGTTGAACATCATGAACAGAAGGAATTTCTTATAAGACATGGCTGTGATAGACTTCAAGGCTATTTATTTAGCAAGCCTGTATCAGACAAAGAAGCAATTGAATTGTTAAAAGAATACAATTATCAATAGATTTATATGTATATAGAAAACAAGGTGTAACCTTATTGGGAAAATGTTATAATAATAAATAGGATGATTAGATTATAGACAATTAAGAGAGGGGTTTTGATATGCAATATATCTGTAAAACTTGTGACAATACATATGATGACAGCTTTGAAGGTTGGAGATGTGATTGTGGTGGGTCCTTGTACCTTAATAGGGATGTGAAATTCAGTCGAGATGATATTGACAAGAGTAACTTTACTCAATGGAGATATGACAAAGCATACCCTATCAAAAAAGAAGAACTAATCACTACATTTGGGGAAGGTATGACTCCACTAGTAAAAGATACTTGGAATGATTATGATCTATATATAAAAAATGAAGCAATAATGCCTACGGGTTCATTCAAAGACCGTGGTGTAGCTATGATGATCAATCATCTTGCATTAAAAGGAGTTAATAAGATAACAGAAGACTCCTCTGGTAATGCAGGTGCATCAGTAGCAGAGTATGCTGCAAAGGCTGGTATGGAATGTAGTATATATGTACCAGAGGGAACATCTGAAGGGAAAATTGGCCAGGTAATCAGCTCTGGTGCGACTATACATCAGATACCAGGACCACGTGAAGCAACTGCCCAGGCGGCACAATCAGCTATTGATGGGGTTTATGCTAGTCACAACTGGAGTCCATATTTTGTTGAAGGTGTTAAATCTATAGCCTATGAAGTATGGGAGCAACTAGGCTTTACTGGTCCAGATAATATAGTAGTTCCAGCTGGTAATGGTAGCTTGCCTCTAGCTTTTGAACAAGGTTTCCAAGAGCTATTAGCCAATGGAGAAATTGACCGTCTACCAAAAATATATGGCATTCAAACCCAAAATTGCAATCCAATATATCGTAGATTCCATGGACTGCCTGAAGAGTTTGATGCTGAACCAACTATAGCAGAAGGAATTGCCTTAAAAGTCTCAAGTAAGATAGATGAGGTAATAGAAGCAGTTCGTAACTCTGATGGAGATATACTGGAAGTAACAGAAGAGGAAATACTTCAAGCACTAAAGGATATTAGCAAAAAAGGATATTTCATAGAGCCAACATCTGCCACAGCATTTGCAGGAATTTCTAAATTAATTGAAGAAGATAGAATTAAAGCAAATGAAAAAACAGTTGTTGTAATTACAGGTAATGGATTAAAAGCAAGTGGTAAGATTCTAAAATATCTTAGTGAATAAAATTACTCCCCTAAGCTTGGTTGACAAATAACCTACCTTAGGGGAGTTTTATTATAAGGAATAGGAAAGTTCTAATTTTTATTTCAAGAATTCAGTAATTGTAGTTTTCTCATTTTCATCCACAGGGATCACTATATATTCTTGTCCATCTATTATTTGAGTTTTAATCCTCTCAACCTTTTCAGGCTTTACATGTAAAACAATATCATAGTCTCCATCAACATCCATATCAGCTTCAAATTGCTCTAACTTATTCTTAAGGAATGCTACCTGCTTTTCTAGGGTTCTTTCCTTCTTCCTTTGTTCATTTGCTTTAATGATTTTTTTATCAATTAGAGATTCTGCTGATGGTATGTCGGTATCAAAAATTTCTTCATAATATCCTTCTATTTGATTGGCGTCTCCTACTAGTACGCCACTATCATTAAGTATTTCTTGTAGAACATACTTAGTTAACTCTATAGGTTGGCTGTCCCTATCATCAGTTTGTGATTTATGCTCTTTAACAATGGAATTCAAGCTTTCCTGAACTTCCATATAGAGGTCATTGGCTTCTTCTTCATCAGCAGTAGAACCAATTATAATAGATTGGAACTTTTCCTTTTGCATAGCAGAAGATTCCTTTACAAGACAGCCTAAGCTATCTTCCATTAATTCGGGATGAATGTCTTTTGGCTTTTTTGTATAGTAAATAATGGAGTTGACATCTGGACTACGGTCCACAAAAGCAGGATATACAAATCCGTTAACAGGTGGTTCAACTACCCAATCCCTTAGACGAGATTTAATTGTATTTTCATCTTCATAATAAGAAAGCCCAGGGGCTGAAAGTGAAACTGGACAGATTGCACATAGGACATACTCAAAAACTTCTTCAGATTCATCTAACTTACGATTATCTGAAGTTTTTGTAATAATGTCATATACATCATGAAACACAAGTATCAAGTAATTTCCTTCAATATCATAAGTGTCTATGATAGATTTATAAAGATCATCTAGAAGGCTGTCGTCCTTTAGTTTACTCTTCTTTAGTTGGATAAGGGATAGTTGTTTACTATCTGAATCTTGTCCAGTATCTGAAAAATTTAGCTTTAGTAGATTGTTTCCCACTGTACCAGAAAGAACTTTTTTTGCGATTTCTAAGTATTTGAAGTAATCATCTTCATCTAAATTTAGGAATGTCTCCTTAAATTCCAGAATTATATTCTTGTCTGAATTAACAAAACAACCACAAATTCTAGTGAAGGAACATTGCTCTTTATTAAATCTTCTTTTTAATTCAAGGATATCTTTTCTTTTCATTTAATTACCTCTTTCATAATTATATTACCTTATTAAGTATAGTCTTTTTTTTAGATTAATGCTAGGTAATTGGAGTCATAATTATGTAGTTTTATAAATTTTGTCACTGTCAAAAGGACCATTTCATGAATATCATGTACTAATCATGATAATTGAGGTGATTTTATGTTTGAATATATAGTTAGCAACTTTCCAATGATTTTATTGATACTAGCTGTCTTATTTGCCATTATTATCCTCTTTCTAATAGTGGTAAAATCCAAAGCAGAAAAAGAAATTAAAATAATAAATGACCTTGAATCTCTTAATGAATTTATAAGACCTTATGGGTATGCATATGATCCGAGGCAAGATATATTCTATACAAAGATAGATGCCTGGCAGCGACAAATGGGATATACGAGACTATACGATGAAGCTGCAGCACCTTCATCTATGATAATAGATTGTGAACCAATATATTTTGAATATGATAATAAAAGATGGATGATAGAATTCTGGAAGGGCCAATATGGTATGACAACTGGCTTTGAAATAGGTGTATATCACACAGATAGACCTGATCTTAGAGATGAATACTTTAACTGGACTTTTTATGACTGTGCAGAAGATGAGAATATGCTGAATATGAGTTTTGTACTCACTAAAAATGGTAAATTTATTATGAAGAGACAGGGCATCCATTGGTGGCTAACAGGATTTATATTAGGGGAGTTCTCACAGCCATGGGAACTAGCAGCGACTATATCTATAAGGCTCAAGAATTTTGAAATGCGAAATGCATTTATCCAAGGATTAGTAAAGGCTGGCTATAGAAGGGAAGAACTTATGGTTACTGGTTTAACAGTTTCTTTATCCTTTTCTGAACCAAGGACACCACAGCCCTTCACTAGAATTGATGAGTTTGATGAAATAACACAAAGAAAAAACAAGCTCTTATGTGATAGTTATAATGAACTAACAAAGGACTACCATAATGCCCTAGACAAGATAATAGCATTACAAGAGACTGGCCCCGATATGCTTAAACATATAGTATTGATGGCTAAGACAAAAAATGTTTTCAAATTGTAAGGCACCCAAGCCCATATCTATGAATATTCTAATATAAGAAATATATTAGGTGGGATATGTATGAGAAAAATGGCTAGACTTAGTAAGATTTTCAATGATTCAAAGAAAATAGATATTGATGAAAATTCTAGAATAATTCTTATGAGTGATCTTCATAGGGGAGACGGAAATTGGTCTGACTCCTTCGATAGAAATCAGCATATATTCTTTGCAGCCCTAATGCATTATTATGAGAATGACTACACCTATATAGAGCTAGGTGACGGAGATGAATTATGGGAATTAAATAATTTCAAAGAAATCAAAAGACAGCATAGTGATGTATTCTGGTTGATGTCAAGATTCTATGAAGAAAATAGGTTCTATATGCTTTTTGGTAATCATGATATAGTCAAAAATAACAAAAAGTTTGTTC
>CAZXWU010000091.1:0-1818 GCA_964644495.1 uncultured Tissierella sp. | reverse complement strand
GTTCAGGATAACCTATATTACTATTATGATGAAAGAAGTCGTAAAGACCTACCTTTATTTAAAGATATAGAGATCCATGAAGGTCTAATACTGAATTACAAAGATTATACTAAAAAGATATTCCTAGTCCATGGTCATCAGATGGAATTCATAAATTATGAGATATGGCCAATTACAAGATTTTTAGTTAGATATTTTTGGAGGCCTCTTGAGCTCTTTGGTGTCAATGATGTGACTAGGACTGCAAAGAATTATAAGAAAAGACATAATTCAGCGGAAAAGTTGACCCAATGGGTAAAAGAAAATGACCATATCCTAATAGCTGGTCATAATCATAGACCATATTTTCCTAAAGAGGGTAAAGCTCCTTACTTTAATGATGGTAGTGGTGTCCACCCAAGATGTATAACAGGTATAGAGATAGTAGATGGTAAAATTATGCTAATTAAGTGGTGTGTTAAGGCCAATAAAGAAGGAATCCTTTATATAGGTAAAGATATACTTGCAGGGCCAAGAGAACTTGAATATTATTTGAAAAATATAGTGAACTAAATAAAGAATATATGTTATAATTAGTGATGGAAAATTGCTGGGACAAGTCCTGGCAATTTTAGCTTGGGATAAATACTATATGGTACTATAGATAAATTATTAGTTAGGAGAGAAATAGATGAATCAATTTTCAAGGTCAGAACTATTGGTTGGTAGTCATGGAATAGATAAATTAAAAAATTCATTTGTTGCAGTCTTTGGAGTGGGTGGGGTAGGTTCCTACACTGTTGAAGCTTTGGTTAGAAGCGGTGTTGGAAGTATTGCTATCTTTGATGATGACAAAGTATCTGTTACAAATATAAATCGACAACTTATAGCTACTAGCAAGACTATAGGAATGAACAAAGTCGAGGTCATGAGGGACAGGATACTTGAAATAAATCCTCAGGTTAATGTAGAAGTTAACCAGGTATTTTATGGTCCTAAAAATGCAGACCAATATGACTTGTCTAAATATGATTATGTAGTGGATGCTATAGATACTGTTTCCTCAAAGCTAACTCTGATAGAAAAAGCTAAGGAAGCCAATACACCTATCATTTCCTCTATGGGAGCAGGAAACAAGCTTGACCCTACCAGATTTGAAGTAGCAGATATTTATATGACAAGCATGTGTCCTCTTGCTAGGGCTATGCGTTCAGAGTTAAGAAAAAGAGGTGTAGACTCCTTAAAGGTGGTTTATTCAAGGGAACCTGTATTAACACCTATAGAGAATGAGGAGATTTGTCCTCCAGGCAGAAGACAGATCCCAGGGAGTGTGTCATTTGTTCCTTCTGTAGCAGGATTGATCGTCGCAGGAGAAGTTGTAAAAGATCTAATCTATAAATATTAATAGAATCATTAAACTAACAAATCGTTGCAGATATACTGTGACGATTTTTTTATTGACACACATACTACTATGCGGTACAATATAGCTAAACTAGTATGTGGTGCAAGGTAGGTGGAAAATATGATAGATCGTTCTCAGTTTATGAGAGGAACATTGGAAGGCTGCATCGTTAAAATCATAAGCAAAGAGGAAACATATGGTTATGAAATAGTATCTAGACTGAAGGAATACGGATTTAATGATGTAAAAGAAGGTACTATTTACCCACTCTTGGTGAGGCTGGAGAAAAAGAAGATCATCTCATCTGTATACAAGGAATCGCCATTAGGCCCAAAAAGGAAGTACTATTTCATAACACAAGCGGGGCAAGACTATATTATACAATTCATAATAGCTTGGAATGAGGTAAAAAATTCAGTTGACTTAGTATTAGG
>CAZXWU010000090.1:0-7113 GCA_964644495.1 uncultured Tissierella sp. | reverse complement strand
AAGCCCACTCTATGGCTTCCTTTTTGAAGTAATCTCCAAAAGAAAAGTTACCCAACATCTCAAAGAAGGTAGCATGTCTGTCTGTCTTGCCTACATTGTCAATATCTCCCGTTCTAATACATTTTTGACAGGTGGACATACGGTTCCTAGGCGGTGCTAGCTCTCCTGTAAAGTACTTTTTCAGGGGTGCCATTCCTGCTCCGACCAGGAGTAAAGACTTGTCATTCTTGGGAATCAATGAAAAACTTGGCACAACTAAATGCTCTTTTTCCCTAAAAAAATCTAAAAACTCTTTTCTAATTTCATGTAATCCTAGTTGTTTCATAAAAACACCTCTCCATATTATCTAAAATCTTTTATTACCTAAAAAAACTCCTCCTTTTAGGAGGAGACCAATGAAACATATATTTGGATTATAAAATAATTGCAGCGATTTGTCAATCCTAGCCACTTTTCCTTTTGTCTATAAGATATAGTAGAATGATTTTTCCAATAGCCACTAGAGGAACAGATAATATCATACCGAATACACCAAATACTCCCCCGCCTATAATTATGGATAATAGTATAATCATTGGATGCATCCCCATATTTTCGCCAATTATCTTTGGGGCAACTAGATTGTTTTCTGACCATTGAATCAGTATCCAGAATATTGAAATCCAAATGATCTTTATTGGGTCAGAAATTGAAGCAAAGAAGACTGCAGGTATATAGCCTAGGAAGGGTCCTATATATGGTACAATATCAGCCAATCCTGTGATAAACCCGATTACAAAGGGGAATTCAATTCCCAATACTAATAGCATAATGGCAGTCATAACTCCAGCATACAAAGACATCAATAGCCTTCCTTTGATAAACTGTTTTAAGGAGATATCTATGACAGATGCTAGATATAAGGTATCTTCACGGTAAGAGTTTGGAATCAATTTGGTTATTAATCCTTTAAAATATTCCTTATCTACCAAGAAGTATAAGACCAATATAGGGGTTAATATTACGATGACAATCTTTGAGGCAAAGGAAATTATCCCGCTAGCGAAAGCAGTCAAGGAATCAACTATTAATCTTTCCACCCTTACAATGTTATCCATTACTATACCTTCCACACCTTCAAAGACCGGTGGTAGACCACCTAAGGTAGAATAATATCTAGTATAAAAACCATCTATAATTTTAGATGCTTGTTCAAAATACATAGGCAGATTTGCTACCAATCTTCTTATTTCCCTTCCTGAGTTTGGTATCACTAAAACAGCCAAGATAAAAATGATTGCGATTATGGATAGGTAAACTATGATTACACCGTATAATCTACTAATCTTATTTTTTTCAAATTTATTTATTAATGGATTTAAGGCATAGGCAATAATAATCGATGCGATAACTGTAATAATTATATCCTTAAGAAAAGGATACCGCCTCAATATCATGGTTACAGTATACATAAAAACTATAGAAAGTAGTATTATAATGGCTTTTTTGTTATTTAGATGTAGCCTTTTCTTGTTATCCACATGCTTGTTACCTATATTGACTAAGTAATAAATCAACAAGCTTAGTAATAGCATCAAGAGAACAAAGATTGCTTTAAGGACAAAATCTGGTATTCTGGATATAATCATAATATCACCCCAAATATAATTATAGGCAGCCAAGGCTGCCTATATACAAATAATCTATTTCCTTTTAATGTAAATGTTCATCACTAAAATCAAAATCTTCTAAACCCTCAATTTTGAAATTATTTTTCTTTGAATAATCTAATAAGGCAGATTTGATTGCTTGCTCTGCAAGAACTGAACAGTGCATTTTAATAGGTGGAAGTCCATCTAAAGCTTCTGCTACAGCTTTATTTGTAACTTCTAAAGCTTCACTTATTGTTTTCCCTTTAACCAATTCAGTAGCCATACTTGATGATGCGATTGCTGACCCACAACCAAAGGTTTTGAACTTAACATCTTCTATAATATCATCTTCTATTTTTAAATACATCTTCATTATATCTCCACATTTTGCATTACCTACTTCACCAACACCATCTGCTTCTGCAATTTCTCCTACATTTCTAGGATTCATAAAATGGTCCATTACTTTTTCTGAATACATGCTAAATTGCCCCCTTAACTTTTTCGTATAGTGGTGACATCTGTCTCAATCTATCAACAATGCCTACCAATTTTTCAACTACATAATCTATTTCTTCTTTACTATTGAATTCACTTAAAGATAGCCTTAATGAACCATGTGCTATCTCATGACTCAAGCCAATTGCAAGGAGTACATGTGATGGGTCTAGGGCTCCTGAAGTACATGCTGAACCACTTGATCCAGCTATACCATTCATATCTAACATTAGAAGTAATGATTCACCTTCAATAAATTCAAAAGAGAAATTTACATTGCCTGGTAATCTTTTAGTCCTATGTCCATTAAGTCTTATATATTTGAAATTGCTTTCTATTTTTTCTATTAAATAGTCTCTTAAGTCTGTTAATTTATTATTGTGGTCTTGCAAATTTTCATAGGCTAGTTCTATAGCTTTGCCTAAACCTATAATTCCAGGTAAATTTTCAGTACCAGCTCTTTTAGTTCTCTCTTGACCTCCACCAGTAATTAAATTGTCAAGTCTAACTCCTCTTCTTACATATAAGGCTCCAACACCTTTAGGGCCAAAGAATTTATGAGCTGATAGGGATAACATATCTATATTTAATTCATTTACATCAATCTCAACACTTCCTATAACTTGTACAGCGTCTGTATGGAAAGTAACTTTGTGGTCTTTGGCAATTTGACCAATTTCCTTTATAGGTTGTATTGTACCAATCTCATTGTTAGCATACATAATTGAAATCAATATAGTTGTATCCTTGATGGCATTTTTTAAATCTTCTAAATTAATCAAACCATCAGCATCTACATCTAAATAGCTTACTTCAAAACCTTGTTTCTCTAAGTATTCACAGGTGTGAAGTACTGCATGATGTTCGATTTTGCTAGTTATTATATGATTACCCTTTTTTCTGTTCCTGTAAGCAAAACCTTTTATGGCCCAGTTATCTGCTTCTGATCCGCTTCCTGTAAAATAAACTTCACTTTTATCTGCTCCTAATGCATTTGCAACCTGTTCTCTTGCTTTTTCCACTGCTACCTTTGATTGGGATCCCAGTGAATAAACAGATGAAGGATTGCCATAATGTTCTGAGAAGTATGGCAGCATTTCATCTAATACTTCTTTCTTGACAGGTGTAGTTGCAGCATTATCCATGTATATATATTTTGTCATTTTTAGCCTCCTAATTAAGTACTTCTTGACACTCTATATCGTCAATCATATCTGCTAGAGATATGGTATCAATAACTTTATCAATACTATCTTTAATTTTTACAAATACTAATTTGGTTGCACATCCATTTTCCTTAAAACAATCACTGGAAGGATCTTCTCCTACACATTCTGCTGGTGCAAGATCTCCCTCTAAAGATCTTAAGATTTGACCAACAGTTATTTCTTGTGGGTCATAGGCTAATAAATACCCTCCTTGAGCTCCTCTAACACTCTTTATTAAACCATCTTTTCTAAGTGTTGAAAATAATTGTTCCAAATAAGACTCTGAAAGCCCTTGGTTCTCAGCAATATTATTCAAGGAAATTGGTCCTTTACCATACTCTAAAGCAAGCTGAAACATTGCCATTAGGCCATATCTTCCCTTAGTGGATATTCTCAAATTTTTCACCCCTCTTGAATACCGAGTACTTTGCTCGGAATTACAATGTTAATTATAGTATACCCCAGTAAAGTTGTCAACATTCAATTTAAAAAAATTTAAAATGACAGTATAATAATGGCAGCTGCTATTCCAAGGGAACAGTATTAAAGCAAATATCATTCCGAGTCAACAATAAGTAAAGTAGCTGTCATTCCGAGCTTGTCGAGGAATCTTTGGGCCTAAACAAGGATTCTTCGGTGTAAACTCATCTGAATGACAGTATAATGGCTTGTCCTTTTTTTGGGGAAAATAATGCGAAATTGGTATTCCTATTTCGCACGATTTCACATTTTTTACATTAATGACCCTTGATTTTAGACCCCAACCTCCAATTGTGGTGGAAAGAACTCTGGAAAGTCTGCAAACTCAAATGCTTCACATACATCTGAAGGTGAAAACTCTGTACATTCTGGTGGCTCTGGGCAGTAACCAAATGCAGGTATCAATAGTTGGACAGTTCCTACAACCTTAACTATTATAAATGTTCCAACTGGGAATGTAAGTGTATCTCCGCTTTGTATTGGTGGAGCCAATACCACTGATTGGGTTTCTACTACTATTCTAAAATCAAACTCATCCCTTGCATCAGGAATATATAGTATTATATCTTTATAAACATCTGGTAAGAAATCTTCTTTTACTACCTTACCTTTTGAATCTAGAACATTGAATGGTATTCTAACAGTGAATCTTACTCTTCTAAAATCTGGTTGACCCTCAATGTCTGTAACATCTAATGTATTTGGCACTATAAAACCAGGTCTAAATCGAATCCGACCAAATTTCTTGCAATCCTTTATATCTACTTCTACTTCTGGGAAACATTCTCTTTGCTGACAAGACGCAAAAACTTTATCAACGATTACACAATCAATATCTAGTATTCCTAGTGCTTCTAGGCCTTTAGCGTCTATCTTTGTGTTATCTACCATATATATTCACTCCTTTTTTAATATTACTTAGCTTACTTTCATAATATGTATAAAGGATTATAATGTGATAAAAAAGGAGGAATTTTTGTGAATAATCTAAATGATAGATACCATCTTGTTTACAATCAAAAAGATGTATTTTATTTATTTGAACTGGAACTAACAGGTAAGCTAATATGTAAAAAAATCGATATGGAAATGAGGATAATTGACACATATACTATCTCAAATAACAATGTGATAAAGTTCAATCTGACATTAGATGCTAAGAATAGAATTAATCTAATCTATTTACTCAAATCAGGCGACCTGATCCAATCTATAAATGATGGTTCAAGTTGGACTGATTTACAGATAGGTAAACTTGATACAAGGTCCAATAAGTATCATCAACTTGAGGTGCTTTGTATCAGCAATAAGATAAATATAATCTATTCCCTGTCTAACTATATAAATTCAGAGATTATAAGTATTCAACACTTGATTCTAAATGATAAGGGTTTAGAACAGATCAATGTTATAAAGTATGTTCTTAGAAAGGCCTATAATGAATTTTCACTAGGATTTGATGACATTGGAAATATACACCTAATCTACAATACTACAACTAACTTTGAATCTTATATCTATCATAGCTTCTATAGCCCTTATAGGGGTAGCTGGAGCGGTAATCCTAAGGAGCTATCATCAAGGGGTAAGGATAATTTAATGCCATACTTATTTGTCGATTCCCGATCTAATGTACATACAGGCTGGTTGGAGAAGGAAGACAATCATTATAAATTGAAATACTCAAGAATGCCTAATAAGGGTAAGGACAAATATATATGGCAGGATATAGATATTCCTATCTCCTTAGATAATATATTTACGCCTATAATATTTGAAAGGGATGGGGTCATCATAATCCTATATTATGATGAAGAAAGTATTACTAGTCTTGCCTCCAGGGATTTTGGTGATACATGGACTAATAAAGTAAGCAGAAAAATTTCTAATACAAGTAAGTTCATAAGGTTTTCATATCCAAGTACAATGGATGGAAAGTTGATAGTTAAAAATTTATTGGCAATAAATTCTAAGATAGATAATCTGGAAGATCTTTATCTCGATGGGATTATAAATAGTGATAAGAAAAAGGCCTCTCTTGAATCTATATCTGGGGATATATTGGATCTTCCTCTTGATCAAAGGGATGATATAGTTGAAAAACCAGAGGTGTCTAGCCATATACCTTTTGATAAAGAAGAATTGAGATCTATGATATATGAACTTATCACTGAAGAGACTGACATCCTGAAACAAATCCTAAATTATCAAGAGGAAATATTAGAAGAACTAGAGTCAATAAAAAAAATGAAAAACCAAGGCAAGACCTCATTAGCTGATAGGTTATTCAGAGGTAATTAGTATTTTACCTCTGAATATTGCTTTGCACCACTTACTTTATCTACATAATAAAACTTAGGTCTTGGGAGATTGTTTTCATTTATTTTCTTTAAAATTATATCTATATAAGACTTATGGAAAAACCTAATAGAGTATCCGCATCCTGCTTGTAATCCACAAGGAGTGGAGACAAGTTGAAAAGTATCCTTACCCTCTGTTTCAAATAAATTAAATATCACTAAAGCATGACTTCTTGATTTAAAGACACATAGATAATGTTTTGATATCATATAATATCCCTCCTCTTATAAAATATAATTTTTTCATGGAAATGTTACAATTATATTTGTACAAAGGAAAGGGGAGGTCAAAGACCTCCCCTACGTATTGATGGGACGGCATTGTAGGAGCGCACCTTTGGTCGCCCGCTCCCTAAACATTCTGCTAATTTTCATTGATAATGAACAAACTTTTACGTCCCCTTTGTTCATACGTCCCCTTTTTTCATATATTTGTTTGGGGACATTCCTCAGAAAGCTCGACCGTCTTGCAGAGGTGTGTCCCCCTTTGTTCATACATAAAAAAAGATATAGGAGTAGCAAATATATTAATACTCCTATATCAATTATACTTTATTTAAGTCTATACTAATCCTCTTTCTATTTATAATATTAATAAAAGCAAATTCCTAAGGTCTTTGGCCCTAGATGGGCACCTACTACTGGACCTAGGTCATCTAATGTAATAATTGCATTTGGGTGTTTTTCTTCTAGGATGCCTTTAAATTTTACGGCTTCTTCTTCATTTAGTATGTGGCATACTCCAATTTTTTGAACATCATCATTTACATAGGATAAAATCCTTGTTAGAGCATTATTTTTTCCTCTAACCTTTTCTAGTAATTCTAATTCACCATCTTTAAGTTGAATAATTGGTTTTATATTCAGCAAATTCCCAAGTGTAGATTGAATAGATGATAATCTCCCGCCTCTTGCTAAATACTCTAATGTAGCTGT
>CAZXWU010000089.1:0-7132 GCA_964644495.1 uncultured Tissierella sp. | reverse complement strand
GGGTTAAATCCCCATACAGCCCCCGCTACTGTAATTGATGACGAAATCAGCATAAACCACTGGAAATTTCCGGGAAGGTGTTGAGAGTAGGATGATTCATAAGTCAGGATACCAGCCTATGCACTAAAATCTACCTTCGGTGGGAAGGGATGACTTATATTAGCTAGTTAATATATCCCTATCCATGTAGATAGGGATTTTTTAATCTTTTATAAGTTTGTAGCTTCAATGTGTGGATAATGATAATTTTGAGTCAGAAGGGGTATTTATCTATCTTCAAAAATATAAAAATGTAGTAGACCTCATTTTAATTTGTCAAACTCCATAAATATATTCACTTAGTTAGATATTCACTGAGAGACCTATCTATTATCTACACAATTTTATATATGGAAAAAGGGCATACTTGCTAGGAAGAAGATGCCCCTTTTCATAGATAACAAAATAATATACATAAATTGGGAGGAAAAATGGAACTATTAAAGACTACTATTCAAGGAATAAAACCAGTAAATTCAGAGATTGTCAATAAAACTAAGGAAAAATGGGATGGCTTAGTGAAACCCCTAGGTAGTTTAGGTACTTTAGAAGAGGTGGCTATCAAAATATCAGGTATAAAAGGTAAGGTAAATAATAAGATCAATAAAAAAGCTATAGTAGTAATGGCTAGTGACAATGGAGTATTTGAAGAAAATGTAGCTAGTGCACCTCAGATTGTAACTACGGTATTAACAGAAGGAATGGTTAAAGGTATCACTGGAGTATCAGTTTTAGGCAAGTTTGTTGACGCAGACATAGTCACTGTGGATATCGGTTTAAACTCCGACTTCAGCCACGAAAAGGTATTAAACAGAAAAATTGGCCATGGGACAAAGAACTTTACCAAAGGACCAGCTATGACTTATGAAGAGGCTCTTAAGTCAATAGAAGTGGGTATAGAAATCGGAGATCAACTATTCAATGAAGGATATGAGATCATAGGTACTGGTGAATTGGGAATGGGCAATACTAGTACAAGTGCTGCTGTCTTAAGTGTCTTATCTGGTTTAGATGTAGATATAACATGCGGCAAAGGTGCAGGTATTACTGAAGACCAATATACAAATAAGAAAAATACAATTGCAAAAGGTATAGAGATAAATAAGCCAAACAGTGAAGACCCAATAGATGTGCTTGCTAAGGTTGGAGGCTTCGACATTGGTGGCATGTGTGGCCTATATCTATCAGGTGCAAAGAATAGGATTCCAGTAGTTGTAGATGGATTTATTTCATCGGTGGCAGCACTTTGTGCGGTTAAGTTAAATTCAGATGTTAAGGATTATATAATACCATCCCATCTTTCTGATGAACCTGGTGCAAAATATGTACTGGAAGAATTGGGACTAAGCCCTATGCTAAATATGAAGATGAGATTAGGGGAAGGGTCTGGATGCCCACTAGCTTTTCAAATTATAGATGCAGCCCTTTACACTCAAGAGAATATGGGGACATTCCAACAAGCAACTATAGATAGTTCAGTATTAGTAGATATAAGAGAAGATTAGGTAGAAAAAAATTATAGGTCATCCTGGATTTTGGCGAAGAATCTTGGTTATTAAAAAGAAAAGGTTCTTCGACCTAGCCTCAGAATGACATCTTAATTAAGTTTCTTTGCTTAATAGTGTATATGGAGGAATTGATATGATCACATTAGTAACAGGTGGAGCCCGTAGCGGCAAGAGTACATTTGCTGAAAAGATCTATATAGATAAGGAGGATGTGGTTTACATAGCTACATCTCGAATTTGGGATGATGAAATGGAGGAAAGGGTTGATCTTCATAAGAAATCTAGACCAACTCAATGGAGGACATATGAAGGTAATTATAATTTAAGCCAAGCTCTAGGAGAGGAAGGATATTACTTATTGGATTGTATTACAGTCCTTACATCAAATATTATGTTTGATATAACAAAGGATGCTGAGTATATAGACTATGAGCTACAGGAAGCAGTAGAAGATAAAGTAGTATATGAAATACTAGACTTGGCTAAACAAATAAATGAAAAGGGTTACGATTTGGTTATGGTAACAAATGAAGTTGGATATTCAATAGTTCCTGACCATCATATATCCAGAGTGTTTAGGGATATACAAGGGAGAGTAAACCAAAGGTTAGCAGCACTAAGCGACAAGGTTTATTTGGTATGCTGTGGTATACCTGTGAAGATTAAATGATTAAGGGGTTGATATTAGCCTTACAGTTCCTAAGCAGGTTACCTATCAATATACCAGTGGATTTCAATGAAGACAATATAAGGTCAAGTACCTTTTATTATCCTTATATAGGATTATTACTAGGCTTTATAGCCTCCATACCCTACTATTTTCTACAATCATTTAGCACTGAAATAGCCTCCTTCTTAACCTTGCTAATGATGATTATACTGACAGGTGGACTTCATTTAGATGGCTTGTCCGATACAGCTGATGGTTTCTTTTCCAATAGAGACAAGGAACGAACCCTTGAGATAATGGAGGATAGCAGGATTGGGGCATTTGGAGTCCTAGGCCTTATTCTTATTTTATTCTCTAAATATATTATGATTTCCAATATTAAGTTCAATTTGCCTGTTGCCTTGGCCCTTTCTATGGGTAATAGTAGATTAGTCGTCTTATTACAAATTGCTTTTAAAAAGTGTGCAAGACCAGGGGGATTAGGGGATATGGTTCATGGATCCCAGCCTAAGAAATACATAGGAGCTAGCATAATCATATATGTGCTAATCACCGCTATTTTGGACATTTCCTATTTTATACCTTTAATTATTTCATTGATAGCTGGTGAGTTGATCTCATCCTATACAAGCAAGAAAATTGGCGGCTTTACTGGAGATGTATATGGGGCTAGCATAGAACTTACTGAAGTAGCGTCCTTGCTAGGATTTTGGGGGGTGTTTTTATGGATATAATTATGATAAGACATGGAGAATCAGAAGATAATGTAGCAAAAGTATTTGGAACTTTTGATACACCCTTATCTAAAAAGGGTATTGATCAGATTAAGCTTACGAAGGAAAACTTGACAGAATTTCAATTCAATAAGGTATACTATAGTCCATATGTGAGAACAGTAGAGACCTTAGAACATTTGGGACTAGATGGTAAACCGGATAGCAGAATTGGTGAATATAATTTTGGTATATTTTCTGGTAAGACAAACTCTATAATAGAGGAAGAGTATCCAATGGAATATGGGGAATGGATAGACAATCCAAATGATTATATAATTCGTGAAGGGGAAAGCTTGGCTATTGTCTATAGTAGGGTTAAGGAATTTCTTGAAGAGATGGTTAGTGTGGGTGAGGATGCCTTACTGGTCACCCATGCAGGGGTTATACGTTTAGCCTTATCCTGGGTCTTTGATGATATAGACTATTTCTTTAAGTTCAAGGTAGAAAATGCTAGTATCAACATAATTTCTATTGATGAAGAAGGATTTAAATTCATAAAAAAACTTAACTATAGTCCAAGACTAAAATAGTATATATTAAACGCCGAGTATTAATTCTGATATAATAAGAATAATAGTCTAAGGCGTTTTATTTATTGCAATTTTGAAGGAGATTTATAATCCTGATAGTAAAGAATCTAAAAGAGGTGAAGTGTAGTGAGAAAGATAGTAAAGTGCATAAAATCAATAGATGAATTGGATGTAGATTTGTTCAATAGTTTAGCTATAGGAGTGGAGATACAAGATTTTACCGAACCAAACCTATCAGATGAAAAAAGAAGAGAGATAATACAAGATTATAAGGAAGCACTGAAAGATTTCAAGGGCATAAGAGCTATGCATGGTCCATTTTTGGATTTGAAACCAGCTAGCCCAGATTTATTGATTCGAGCTGTAAGTTACAATAGATATTTAGATACAATAAATGCCGCAAAAGACCTTGATATTGATTATCTAATATTCCATAGTCAAATAAATCCACAGCTAAATGAGCCATTTTTGAGCAATTTAAATAATGTGCAAGCAAAAGAGTTTTGGGAAAAAATACTCCAAGAAACAGAATTTAAAGGAACAATCCTAATAGAGAATATATTTGAAGAAGGTCCAAGTATGCTCAAATCTTATATAGATGTGGTTCAGTTTCCAAATATCAAGATCAATCTAGACATGGGACATGCGAAGGTTGGTAAATCCACATTAGAGGACTGGATAGTATCTTTGAAGGATAATATCCAATATATGCATATACATTCTAATGATGGAGTATATGATCAACATCAAGCCCCAAATTCCAATGAAATAAAAAGCCTATATTATTTACTGGATAAATACAATATTCATCCAGTTCTCTCCCTTGAATATAAAATTGAAGATCTTAAAAAAGAGATTAATAGATATTTGTAGTTTATAATTGCCAAATGGGGTATATATAATCTTGACTATACTTTTTAAATTGTGAAAGTGAGGCAAGGTAATGACTATAGGAAATATAATTAACTACTATGGAGAAAAATACACACCTTATGTAGGAGGAAGTTTAATAAATCATTTACCAATGGGGCAATTTGCTATCTATAAGTTGACTAATGACTTGGAGAGTGTTAGAAATTTTACCTCCCATTTTTTAGAAAGGTCAAACATCCATAAGACACGCGATACATATCCAGCGATTAATTCCATTAAAGAAGCAGTAGGGAATAGAAAGATGTATGAATCCTACTTGGCCCTAGTAAGAAAAGATCTAGAGAAAAGAGATATAGAAGAATATGCCAAAACCATATTGAATAAGTATGGTTTTGGCCTATCTTCAGGCCTGTTTCATACAATTATACGATTTGCTTACGCTGTTGAAGGATACAGACTTGATCCCCTCTTGTCTAAAGAATTGGAGAGATCCTTGGCCTACTATGTAACCGCTTATAGGAAGGCAGACTTATTTACTAGGAGGATTGATGCATCACTCATAAAAGAGGAGATGCAAGAACTAGTTAATGACAAGGATATAAAAACTATTCTTGGAAAACAAGAAACTTTAGGTAAAAAAATTAAAGCTCTATATAGCGAAAAGGATTTCATGGATAGGGGATTTGTTATTGATGGTGGTGCTGAGGAAAAGATTGATGGACTATTAGAATTATTAATACCAACATACTATTTCTCGGGAAACATTGTTGTATTACACTGTATAACAGGGCTCCATGCGATAATAGTATTAAAGGATTACTTTGATGACTATGAAAAGACTTTAGACATATTGACTACAAGTATAATTACACACCTACTGACTATAAAATATCATAGATATATTAGAAGTATTGATAATTTTACTCAGCTTTCATGGGATGCTATTCAAAGTGTTGCATCAGATGAAATAGATGTACATGCAGTAAAATTAGCTTATAGTGCTAAACAGTTGGACAGATTATTCAAGAAACAAGGTTTAAAAGATATAGTCATTAAAAGAGTAAGACATTAATAAGACCTAAAAAGCCCCCCACAAAGAGTAATATGATATTACAACAAGGTATGTTATAATATAGTCAAACTTTATGGGGGATAAAAATGCAAATAGAAGATATAAAATTTGATAAAAACCTATCATTATCAATAGAAATACTATCGATAAATAAATATCCTATCCACTGGCATGAGGATATTGTAGAGATAATAATGCCTATAAAAGGCATTGTTCAAGTAGTGACTGATTTCGAAAGAAATATTGTTGAAGAAGGAGACTTTTGGTTTGTAAACAACAAATCAATTCACTCTATTGAAAGTACCTCAAACTCAATAATTGCACACTTCTATATAGATCTCAACTATTTTGAAGACAAATTTAAATACATAAAATATATGTTTTTTAGAAGTACAGCCTACTCCAAAGACACAAGAAGTAAATCAAGTAATGACCTATACAGGGATTACAAGATTAGATTTAGAAATATCCTTGTTAGTATATTATCTAATTATTCAGAAGGACAGTCCTTATCAGAAGATGTTAGAGAAAAATTGTTGAACAAGCTAGTGTATGCGATGGTATATGAGTTTAACTGGCTACAATTTATTGAAAGAAAAGAAAGCTTCATATCTCCAGTACATTTAGATAGATATCATAGGATACTGGAATATGTAGATGATCATTATTCAGAGAAGATTACCCTCGATGATATAATCTCAAGAGAATATATAACTAAGACCTACTTTTCTCATTTTTGGAAGGAGATTAGTTCCTTTAGCTTCCAAGAGAGAATAAATTATGAAAGAGTTATCAAATCCGTCAAGATGCTATTTTCAGATTTGTCTATTGTCGAGATTTCAGACAGATGTGGATTTTCAGATCCAAAATATTATTATAAGAATTTTAAAAAGTGGTATGGATGCATGCCTTTAGAATACAAATCTAAATGCGAGGAATATAAGAGCAAGGGTTTTGATTACAAAATATTGCAATTAGATAATGTTGGTTTAATAATTGAAGAATATCTGAAAAAATACTATGAAGTTTATTATAACAAGGATGCAGACTCTGAAGCCACAAATATTATCAATCACTACGCAAACATAAGGTATCTACACCTATTAGATAGAGACGGGGACAAAACAATCCCTAAATACACAAATATTAATATTCTAGGTGAATATTGTTTCAAACTTATTGATTATGGTTTTGACTTCAATTGGCATAACTTAGATGTATTAATAAAATTGACCCTTGATATAGAGTTTATACCAAATATTATAATTAATAATCCCAAAATTGCCCCTAAGATTATAATAGCAGCAGTCAAGTTTTTCATAGATAGATGTATAGATTACTATGGGAAAAAAGAAGTAAGTAGATGGAATTTTCATATCAACTATAATAATCTTTTAAAGTTAGATAATATAGATGATGTTAGTATAAAACTTAAGGATAGGATCAAGGATTTAAATATAAGTTATTTCTTTGAGTATTAGGGATGAATTAACTAATAGAGTCTTGATATTCTAATCTAAATTTTTTGCCAAAAAATGAAACACTGTACTATTTGAATAGTATAGTGTTTTTACTTACGGTTAGTAGTTTTACACCATATACTTCACTTAAATAGCTATTTTTGCTTTTAACTTCAAAATGTAGGATAATAGTAATATAATGAA
>CAZXWU010000088.1:0-7168 GCA_964644495.1 uncultured Tissierella sp. | reverse complement strand
TGGGGCCATAGAAGGTTATGTAATCACATATAGTAAATGGTATGAAAGACTTGTATTAGGGGTAGCAGCAATTCTACTATTAGATCCAAGTTTACTTACTGATGCCTTTGGATTGGTAGCATTAGTTGGAATTTATCTACTACAAAAATCTAGAATAAAAAAAGAACAACTAGCATAATTTTAATTTTATAGAAACGCTTGTAGACTAAATAGTTTATAGGCGTTTTTTTTGTTCATTATTCACATCCAGTTTTCAGTATAAATGAGTATTATATGGGAATAGAATATATATATAGATAATCCTAGGGGTGATGTATTGGATAGAAGAGTGAAGCTATTAACACTATTGATGATATTTACAATAGTGATGACTGGGTGTGAAATGGAAAGCACCATAGCAAGTGATACCATAATCCATAAAGATTTGAATGGTCTTGATATGGAAAGACTAAATCACTATGATATAGAGGTTGATTTAGACTATGAAAATAAAAGTTATAGTGGAAGGCAAACCCTTACATATGTAAATAATACCGAGAAAATTTTAGGGGAAATATTTTTTCATATCTACCCCAACGCTTTTGAGACCTTGGATACTTTACCTATTTTATTCAAGGATGATATAGAGGACCCCTTATCCTATGACAATGGCTATATTGTCTTAAATGAAATATCTAAAAATAATAATAATTTAGAATATAGGATTATTGGTGAAGACAAGACTACTCTTTCTATAAAGTTAGATAAACCCTTGATACAAGGACAAAGTATCAAGATCTATATGGAATATGATGTAAAATTACCAAGTCCAATGGATAGATTTGGCTATGGCAATAGAAGTATCAATCTGGGCAATTGGTACCCAATAGCCTGTGTCTATGATGAGGATGGTTGGAACTTGGATCCATACTACAATATAGGGGATCCATTTTACTCAGATTTAGCTAATTATAATATAAGCATTAGAACGGATAGGGATGTAGTAGTTGCAAGTAGTGGTAATATAATATCCGAAATAGTTGAGGATGATAAGAGAATATATGAAATAGAAGGTATGCTAATTAGGGACTTTGCATGGGTTGCTAGTAAGGAATTTAAAATAGCTGAGGAAAAAGTAGATGGAACCACAATAAAGCTATATTACTTAGATGATAAAGAAAACATGGTCAAAGCTTGCCTAAAGTATGGAAAACAATCATTAGAAGTTTTTAATAATATATTTGGAAAGTACCCATATGGATTTTATTCTATAGTGATGACTGAGTTTCCATCTGGCATGGAGTACCCAGGTATAGTCTTTATATCCGAAGAATACTTTAGATATTCAGTCCTAGATCTTTTGGAGAAGGTCATAGTCCATGAAACCGCCCATCAATGGTGGTATGCTTTAGTTGGAAATGATCAGATAGATGAGCCATGGCTTGATGAGGCTTTGGCTAGCTATTCAGAGGTGATTTATCACAAAGAAGTATATGGTCATGAGAAAGGCCGGGACTACTTTACTTATAATATAAAATTAGGGTATGATTATGGTAAAGGTTATTTACTTGGTAAGAACAAGGTATATCAGTCCTTGGATGAATTTTATGGATGGAATGATTATGGGCTTTTGGTTTATTCAAAGGGAGCTATGTTTATCAATGAAATAAGGGAATTGTATGGGGAAGAAGTACTATACCAGATACTAGAGACATACTTTGATGAGTTCAAATATTATAATGCAACTACTGAGGACTTTATAAATATATGCGAAGAAGTAACTGATTCAAGCTTCAATTATTTGATTGAAAAATGGCTATATTAAATATAATAAATGGTTATATCAAATATAATAAATTGCTATATTGAATATAATAAATGTTTTTATTAAAATATAAAGGGAGGTGGCCCTCCCTTCATCATTACTACAAGATATTATCTTCTGCCACCGAATAATCCAAATCCTCCGTCACAAAATATTAAAGCTAATAATAAGAAGAAAAATAGTAAACTATCTCCTCCACCACAACAATCTCTTCTTTCTGTCATGTAATATCCCTCCATATTTTATAGTTATATTTCTTAATACATTATATAAATCTCCAAAGAAACTGTGACAATAAAATATTTAGGATTGATATCTCCTTGCAAAGTTTAGCTTGTATGGAAGGATAGTAGTAAGTCGTGGATGTAATAGTTTAATTCTATATTTATGAATTGTAGAAAAAAATCAAATAGCATCAGAAATTTGTTGATAAAACTGCAGGTTTAAGTATTTTAGGGAGGCTATATAAAAATCTACTCTTTGCCACTAGATAACTTGAGAAGCAATTGACTTTTCCCTATTAATAATGTAAAATAAATAGGTATCATGCACTCGTAGCTCAGCAGGATAGAGCGACGCCCTCCTAAGGCGTAGGCCGGAGGTTCGACTCCTCTCGAGTGCACCAACTAAAAAAGAGCTTGAATTTTTTATAATTCAAGTTCTTTTTTTATTGACAATATGGATGTATATTCATATAATGATAACATAGATGAACATCTATATATAAAGCAAATAGAAAATTCAATCCAATTTATTTTTTTTATCTACTATATAGATGCTTATCAATGTTACCTAAGGAGGTTAGATATTGTGATAGATTATGATGAAAGTTCTAAGATACTAAAGGTGATATCAGACCCGAGAAGACTTAAGATAATAGATATATTATCCTGTGGTGAGCAGTGTGCATGTGATATCCTTGACCATTTTGATTTTACTCAGCCTACTCTTTCACACCATATGAAGGTATTGGAGGAATCTGGGCTTATTAATGTAAGAAAGGATGGCTTATGGTCTTATTATTCACTGGATAAGAATAAGTGCAATGATATATTAAATTTATTGAGTGATGTATTCAATGAATCAGATGATTGTATTTGCAAAGAGATTAATTGTATTTGTAAATAAAGTTTACATCATGTCAGAATTGTCTGCTAAGAAAAGGAAAAATTAAATTCAGTTTGTTGCAGTGCTTTTATGCAAGAGAAACTACAAACGCAATATTAAAAGCAAAGGCATCCAACGAGGTACAATGGATAAATGGATTAATATAACATCAAAAGGGAACTTTGCAATTAAGTGGACATCAGAAGAGTTAAAAGGAGAAAACTTAAACAAATTATTATAGCAGTAAGGGAGGGGTTTCATCCCTCACGTAAATGAAAGGTGGAGTATAATGACAAAAGAAAAATTACCTTCGGGTATTAATTTTTTTCAAAAATATTTAACGATTTGGGTAGGTCTTTCTATGATAGCTGGAGTACTAATAGGTAGATACTTACCTGCTATACCTGAATTTTTTGGTAGATTTGAATATGCACAAATTTCAATACCAACAGCTATACTCATTTGGATAATGATTTATCCAATGATGATGAAAGTCGATTTCCAAAGTGTAAAGAATGTAGGAAAAAACCCTAAAGGTTTATACCTAACCTGGATAGCAAACTGGCTAATAAAGCCCTTTACCATGTATGGTATAGCAGCATTTTTTTTGTTTGTAGTTTTCAAGAGTTTTATATCACCTGATCTTGCAAGGGAATATCTAGCAGGAGCGGTGTTACTTGGAGCTGCACCATGTACAGCAATGGTATTTGTATGGTCTACATTAACAAAAGGTAGCCCAGCTTATACAGTTGTTCAAGTGGCGACTAATAATTTAATAATACTAGTTGCATTTATCCCAATAGTAAAGTTGTTACTAGGGGTTAGTAATGTAGTAGTTCCGTGGGATACTCTGATATTATCTGTTGTTCTCTTTGTGGTAATTCCATTAGCAGGTGGGATATTAACTAGAGTCAGGGTAATAGAAAAAAAGGGACTAGATTATTTTGACAATGAGTTTTTACCTAAATTTGATGGTGCAACAACTATAGGGTTATTATTGATGCTTGTACTTCTATTTTCATTCCAAGGTGAAACAATATTGAATAATCCATTACACATCTTGCTTATAGCCGTTCCACTTACTATTCAGACATTTTTAATATTTTTTATAGCATATGGAGCAGCTAGACTGCTAAAATTACCCTTCGATGTAGCAGCACCAGCAGGTATGATAGGTGCATCAAATTTCTTTGAATTAGCAGTCGCAGTTGCCATAGCATTATTTGGAATGGATTCCCCAGCTGCACTTGCAACAACTGTAGGGGTTTTGACTGAAGTACCATTAATGCTATTTCTTGTGAAGATAGCTAATAATACTAAACATTGGTTTCCAAAGCATATAAAAGAAGACTGGATAATTAAAAGGTAATTATGGAAAGTGATATATATATATAGCAGGTTTTTATATGAGAAAAATGCTTACAATTACCATCAACATGGACTAATTTCATAAATGAAAATACTCATGGTGCATCTTGCTTAGGCCAGCTTTCTGGTCTAGAGGACGAAAAATAAATTTATAAAAAAGAAGTTTTTGTACTCAGAAGATTGCAGTTTTTAGAGCCTTTGCTGAAATAGTAGAGCGTTTTGAGGTTGAATGGATAAATAAAATATCTGAAGCATCACAAGAGAAATGCAGCATTGATTAAATGGAGCTCAGAAGATTTAAAAGGCGAGAACTTAAGTACATTATTACAATAAGGGATGGAGGGAGAATACAAATGAAAAAGACGGTTGCTTTTGTATGCGTTCACAACTCATGTCGTTCACAAATGGCAGAGGGATGGGCCGAAAAACTAGCTAGCGACGTACTAGAAATTTATTCTGCTGGAACTGAGGAATATCCAGAGGTAAAGCCACTTGCTATTGAAGTAATGGAAGAAGTAGGAGTTGATATGAGTGGTCATACTCCAAAACTTTTAACAGATATTCCTCAAGAAATAGATATATTAATTACCATGGGCTGTAATGTAGTATGTCCTTTTGTACCAAATAGTCATAGCGAAGACTGGGGTTTAGAGGATCCATCAGGTGGCCCAATAGAGGGATATAGAGAAACTAGAGATATCGTAAAGGAAAAAGTAGAAGACTTAATTAAAAGAGTAAAAAATGGAGAAATTTAATAAGGGTTAGGAAGAAGGTATATACTCTCTTCTAGCTTTTGAAATAATATATAATGTAGGTAATATTTGTGTCAGGGAAAATTAAAAAAGAAGGTATATGGATGAAATATTACGTAAAGAATGATACTTTGTTATTGTTAAAGAATTTATTTAATGAATTAGAAACAAATATTATTAAATGAACGTATAAGGAGTGATTTAAATGGGTATTTTTTCATGGTTAAATGCACAATTATTAAAAATGGAATGGCTATATAATCTAATACAATTATTAGTCGAAAAAGTCTTTGGTTTAAGTATTGACTCCAGGTTAGGGGGAAGTATTCACTTCTTCATTTATGACGTTATAAAAATATTTATACTGTTATGTGTACTTATCTTTGGTATATCATATATTCAAAGCTTTTTTCCACCTGAAAGAACTAAAAAGATATTAGGAAGATTCAATGGGATAACAGGTAGTATATTAGCTGCACTTTTAGGAACTGTAACTCCATTTTGTTCATGTTCATCAATACCACTATTTATTGGTTTTACAAGTGCAGGTTTGCCTCTTGGAGTTACATTTTCATTTTTAATTTCTTCACCACTTGTTGACTTAGCATCTATTATACTGTTAGCTAGTATATTTAACTGGAAAGTTGCAATAGCATATGTCATAGTCGGTCTTGTACTTGCAGTATTTGGAGGAACAGTTATTAGTAAGCTAAAAATGGAGGAAAATGTTGAATCCTTCGTATTTAATAATATGATGGCTGATGTTGAACAAGAAGAATTAACTAGGCAGGATCGTATTGAGTTTGGTAAAGACCAAGTATTAGATATAGTTAAAAAAGTATGGATTTATATATTAATAGGGGTAGGGGTAGGGGCTGCAATTCACAATTATATACCAGAATCACTTATAACAGCAATTCTAGGTAAGGATAAATGGTACTCTGTACTGGTTGCAACATTTGTAGGTATACCTATGTATGCTGATATATTTGGTACTTTACCAATCGCAGAAGCACTTATTGCTAAAGGTGTAGGACTAGGAACGGCTTTATCATTTATGATGGGGGTTACTGCACTTTCACTACCGTCTATTGTAATGTTATCTAAGGTGGTTAAACCAAAGCTACTAGCGACATTTATCGTGTTAGTATCCGTTGGTATAATTATAATAGGATATGCGTTTAACGCATTTGGTCATCTATTTATTTAATAAGAGGAGGAAATGATATGATAATTAAGATTTTAGGTTCAGGTTGTAGTAACTGTGTTAAACTAGCAAGGAATACTGAGGAGGCTTTAAAGGAGCTTGGTATAGAGGCAGAAATAATAAAGGTAACTGATTTTATGGATATAATGAAATATGGTGTAATGACGACTCCAGGATTGGTAGTGGATGAAAAGGTTATATCATCAGGAAAAGTTTTAAAGACAAAGGATATTGTGAATCTATTAAAATAATGATGAAGTATAATGGATAAATATTCTAGCGATTCATAGTGTAAAACAGTTGTTGGACAAAAAAGCAAAAAATATAGCATGCTTTGGATTTTTCGCCTTTGGGTGATAAACCAAGAGCGTTTATGTTTGGATTGTCAATGGTGGCGGAAATTCAAGAAAAAATTGTATCTACATTTTTGAATTGCATTTTGTGTATGGGGACATTCTTCAACAAGTTTGACATCAGTTGGGGACATTCCTCAACAAGATCGACCGTCTTGCAGAGGTGTGTCCCCGTACCTTGACTAGAGGTGTGTGACCCTTTCCTTTATTTATATTATCTTTATAATTTATAATAATATATTGCTAATTGAGTCCTATCCCTAAGGGATAGTTTTTCTAGCATAATGGAGATATAATTTCTTATAGTACCTTCGCCTAAATATAACTTTTGTGCGATTTCTTTGTTATTTAATCCTTCAGCTACTAATAAGAGTATATCAAGCTCCCTATCAGTTAGGTCAGGATCAAGCTTCTTTTTAGATAATTTATGTATACTAGATACAATTTTTGAATCATAGACTATATTCCCCGAATAAACTGCATTGATAGCAGGGATAATACCCTTAATATTTTGTTTTAAAATATATCCTTTGCAACCTAGATTCAGGGCGGCAGATATATATTCATCATCTTGAAA
>CAZXWU010000087.1:0-7212 GCA_964644495.1 uncultured Tissierella sp. | reverse complement strand
TATTTATTTCTGCCTTATTTATACCCTATTTATTTCTATTTAAGTCTATAATGGATTTTATAACTACTGCAATTATTGGACCTAGGATAATACCTACAGGGCCAAATATTATTGATCCTAATATTGTAGCTAAGAAAGTATACAAGGGTCTTATACCAATACTGTCACCTGTAATCTTTGGTTCTATAAGCTGCCTAATCAAAGTAGCTAGTACATAAACAATAGCAAGCTCTAATGCTCTCTGGGAGCTACCGGCAAGTAAAGTGAATATCACCCAAGGTATCATCACTAGACCACTACCCAATACCGGCACTATATCGAGTATTGCTATTACAAATGCAAACAAGAAAGGAGACCCTACATCTATTAATACAAGCCCTATAGAAAATATTATAAATGTCATGATCATCAATACTACTTGAGCCTTAAAGTATCCTTTTATCCCTCTCTTTGAAGCATTAAATACTCTTTTTAAATTGTCCCTATTTGACATAGACAACACCTTTCCTTTCCAAGCTTATCATTCTAGTATTAATGGAAAATGAACAAAGTTTCACGTCCCCTTTGTTCATTTTTGAGCCTTTTCTTCCCAATCTTGTAATTCTAAGACTAATCTACAGACTTTAGTGACTCTACCATTGGAATATTTTTTAATTTATAATACATAACAAAGTTTACAAACACGGAAAACACTAGAGTTAGTAGAATGGAGTAAATATAACTCATTGGTTCTAAGTCCAGTCCAAACATTATATTATCCATTTCAACTGTGGTCATTATATATCTATGCAGAAATATACCCATTACTAGACCGACTATAGATCCAATAAATGTCAAGATAATATTCTCCCTATAAATATAGTTTGCTACTTCATTGTCATAAAAACCTAGTACCTTAATTGTAGCAATCTCCCTAACTCTTTCACTTATATTTACATTTGTTAGATTATATAGGACAACAAAGGCTAATGAGCCAGCAGATACTATAATCACCAATACCACGTATTTTAGTGACCCTATTATATCATTAAAATCCTCTTTTAAAAAGGAGTTAAAATTCACCGCTACAATTCCATCTTCATTTAATAAATCCCTTGAAAGCCTATCTTCAACTGAACTGTTCAAATCCATTAGCTTACCTATAGCTTCATTATATTTTATCTCTTTAGTAAACCTTGTATTGTAATATTCATTTGAAATATATGCAAAGTTTTGTGTATAGTTCTCGGTAATCCCCTTGACCTCAACTATAGCCTCTTCGTCCTCATTATTTATTAATGTTATATAATCTCCGATTTTTATATCCATACTATTGCTTATCTGTTTCGTAATAATTATGCCTTGTTCAGGAATTCTATACTTCTCTTTAGTCTTTGGATCTCTAAGCTTGATAAAGTTCAATATAGCTTCATCATTCTCAGCCACAACTATAGGTATATCCTTAGTTCTTCCATCGAAGGATATGCTTCCTCCCTCTCTTTGAAGTAGGGTAAAGTCTTCTATTTCTGGATAATCATCCAATATTTCAGCTCTATCTTCCTCTACACCAATGGTAATATCATAGGTGAAGATTTGACCATATTGTCTATCTACTACTGACCTTATGGAGTCATGTATACCAAATCCAGTCAATAAAAGAGCAGTGCAACCTGCAATCCCAAACACTGTCATAAAAAACCTTCTTTTATATCTAAGTAGATTTCTGATGGTAATTTTATGACCGAAGTTAAGTCTAGTCCAGAAAAATGGAATTCTTTCTAGGAAAACTGTTTTACCAATCCTTGGTGCTTTTGGCCTCAGTAAATTAGCTGTATTCTCTTTTAGTTCATTGCTACAAGCAAAGTAAGTAGTAAGTGTGGTCAGTAAAATCGCCACAGCTGAAACCCTAAATGCTAGCTCGTAGTTTATTAGAAGTTCCACTGGAGGTAGGACGTACATTATTCCATATCCATTGAATATAACTATTGGGAAGACTATATAGCCTATTGTTATTCCTACAATACATCCAGCTAAGGTGGCAGTGAAAGCGTAGAAGATATACTTAAAGGCAATGTCTCCCTTACCATATCCTAAGGCCTTTAGCGTACCTATATTTCCTCTCTGCTCATCTACCATCCTAGTCATTGTGGTCAAGGATACTAAGGCTGCTACAAGGGCGAAGAATAGTGGGAATACACCAGCTATTGCATCTATCCTATCAGCAGCACCACCATAATCCATATAGGAATAGTGGCTTTCTCTATCCAATACATGCCACTTTGCTTGATCGATATCTTGGATTTCTTTTTCAGCATCTAATATGTCTTGCCAAGCCTCTGCTAGCTCTTCTTCTACTTCTTCTTTGGCCTCATTATATTCTTGAATACCTACTTCTAAATCAATTCTAGCCTGATCCAATTCCTCTCTTGCATTGCTGAATTCCCTGATACCTCGTGCTTCAGCGTCAGCTAAATTTAGCTTTTCTTCTTCTAGGCTTTCTCTGGATTCTATTAGTAATTGACGATTTCTATTTAGTTCTGCTTGACCTTGTATAAGGGTTTGTCTACCAGCATTTAATTCAGCCTTGCCAGCTTCTACCGCTTCTACAGTAGATGCTAATATAGCACTGGCTGTTTCTAAATCTATGACGAGCTGACTTCTCTCTTCCATTGGTAATAAAGGGTTTTCTAAGGCTTCATTGATTTGGCCTATTTGACTTTCAAGTAAGCTGATAGCCTCTTCACCTTTTCTTATTTCCTCTTCAGCTAATGCAAATTGATCGTCCGCTCTTAGCTTCTGTAAGTCAAATTCTTCAAAAGCTTGGTCTAGGTCTGCTTCCCCTTGTATAAGGTCTTCTTCTCCTTGCTGAAGTTGTTCTCTAGCTTGTCTTATACTTTGATAGAAGTCTCTCTCTTCTCTGTCAAGCTCTGCTTCACCATCTGAAATCTTTTCTTGTGCATCTTCTATTTCTTGTAAGGCATTTGCCAGCTCTTCTTCTGCTTCGGCCTTGCCTTCAAAGTATTCTCTTTTTCCATCCTCTAACTTTTCATTTGCTTCGCCTATTATCTCATCATATCTGGCGGTCTGACGTATTTCAGCTAAGTCTTCTAGATCAGCCACTAGAGGATCAATTATTTGAAAATATTCATCAGTATAGGAGTTGATCTCCTTTGCCCCTTCAACTGTTAGATATATATCAGTATATACTTCTAGTTCAAAATTTTCTTGGGGAATAATGATAAAACTAGCAACTCTACCATTTCCAATGGAAGAACTCCCCTTTTCAAAGGACAGGTAATAGGGAACCTGAACCCTACCTACTACTGTAAATTCGGTATTGACCAAGTCATCACTTAGATCTTCATTATTAGCTGCATAAAGCTCGATTGTATCACCTAAGGGAATATTATAGGCTAAGTCTTTGCCTGATTCTACTAGAATTTCATTAGCTTTCTCAGGGAACCTACCCTCTACTAATCTCATTCCATTTATCTGGTCAGGTGAAGTATAGGAATGTAGTCTTAGGACTGATTCCTTGTCATCTAAGAGTGCCAAAGCATCTATACTATATGTCCCCTTGCTTTCCATTATTCCATCAATCTGGTTTACTGCCTCTAAATCATCCTGAGTTAGACCTAGGGTTGAAACAATTCGTATATCCATTAGATTATAATCATCAAAGTATTTATCAGCTGTATGTTTCATATCTTGAGGTGCAATCTTTATACCTGCAAAGAAAGCTACACCTATAGCCACTATGGCTAATATAGAGAAAAACCTCCCCTTCGATTTCCAAATATCCCGTAAGGCGTCTTTTATTAATGCGGATTTTTTCACTACCATTCAATCCTTTCTACAGGAACTGGACTTTCATTTATGATTTGACTGTCTATTTTACCGTTCTTTACCCTGATCACCTTGTCACCCATTGGGGCAATGGCAAGATTATGGGTGATGACTACAATAGTCATCCCCATCTCCCTTCCTGTATCTTGAAGGAGTTTTAGTATTGCTTTTCCTGTATTATAATCCAAAGCCCCTGTAGGCTCATCACATAATAAGAGTTTAGGACTCTTAGCCAGGGCCCTTGCTATAGCAACTCTCTGCTGCTCCCCACCAGACAATTGGGAGGGAAAATTCTTTCTTCTATGGCTCAACCCTACTGCCTCTAAAATATCATTAGGGTCTAATTTACTATTGCATATCTGGGTGGCCAATTCGATATTCTCTATAGCTGTTAGATTCTGCACTAGATTATAAAATTGAAATACAAATCCGATATCGTGTCTTCTATATGTTATAAGTTCTTTTCTTGAGTATTTGCTTACCTCTTCATTATCTACAATAATATCCCCTGCTGTAGCTGTATCCATACCACCTAGTATATTCAGTATAGTACTTTTCCCAGCTCCACTTGGACCTGCTATAATGACAAATTCACCTTTATCTATGGAAAAATCAGCCCCACTCAAGGCATCTATCTCTACTTCACCCATCTGATATGTCTTTTTCACATCTTTAAATTCAATATAATTATGCATACTCCGCTCCTATCTAATTTTAATATAATCTATTATCATCTCTAATTTTAAATTATATCATTATGTATGTTTTTTAACAATAATTTCTCTAGGTTCAGGATCATAAAAAGACTTTACAAGAAGGACGTAAAAAAATCCTATTGAGAAAATTCTCAATAGGATTTTAAATACTATTTATGATTACTGGTTTAGTGCATCAGTAACTAACTCTTTAAATAATTCTGAACTTCCAGTTGCTCCTGATACTGCATCAACTTGGTTTACATCTTGACTGCTTATAAGGTCATCTTCAAGCTGTTCATAAGCTTCAGCAGGACTCACTCCAGATACGCCCTTCATAGCTTCAGCATAATCATCATCTTCTGACTTTAATTCACCTTCTTCATTATATTCGTCATAGTTTACTGAAACTATCTCTCCATTTTCTACTACAACTTCTACCACAGGAGTCCATCCTCTGTCATCAATATCTCCCTCTGTAGTAAATGTACCATCTTCATAATTACCACCGCCATTGGTTGCACATCCTACTGCTATGGTCAATATCAATGTAAGTACTAGACCAAATAGTAAATACTTCTTCATTAATTAACACCTCTATCCTTATAATATAGTTAATATACAATATCGTATTGCATATCAACTATATATTACCCAATATTTATCATTTACTTACAAAGTTTATTAGATATTAATTTATAGTTATTTAAAATACAAATAATTAAAGAATTTTTTTCTCCTTTAATCTAAAATTTACATATTCGCCTAATAGAGTATATATAATTGAGAACAAAGGTATGAATAGAATTATCCCAAGTACACCCATTAGACTTCCACCAAGAGTAACAGCCACTAATATCCATATGGAAGGTAGACCAGAGGCCTTGCCAGCCACAAAAGGATATATTAAATTACCCTCTATTTGCTGTATGATAATGAACATTATGATAAACCATAAGGCCATTTTAGGATCTATAACTACTATTAGAATTGCTCCAATAAATGCTCCTATAAAAGCCCCAAATATTGGTACTATAGAAGTCACTGCTATGGTTACACTTATCATCAAAGGATATGGGAATTTAAATATTGTCATAGCAAGAAAGAACAAAGTACCCAATATCCCAGCTTCAAGTATTTGACCATTCAAGAAGTTAGAGAAGGTTCTATTTGATAAATCTGTTATGTAAAAGATCTTGTCAGCTGCCTTTCTTGGACAAAATGCTAACACGAGTTTTCTCAACTGTAGCCCAAGTTTTTCTTTTTGAAACAAGACATAGATTGAAAATACAAAAGCTAAAGCAAAGGTAATAGCCCCATTAACTACTGACATGGATAGATTTAATGTTGACTGTAAAACCGATATTACACTATTTTTTGTGAATTCAATAGAGTTTATCTTTAAATTTTCCCAATCAAAGTCTACAAAACTTGCCCACTTCACAAGCTGGTCATTGTTTTGAACAAATGGACTTATATAAGCTTGTATCTGATCTATATATGTAGAAGACTTATCGACCAAATCTTGTAATGTATTTATAAGTTCAGGTATTATAATAAAGGATATTAATGCAATTATTCCAATAAACAGTATCAGGGTTAACAAATAGCTTGCAACTCTTCTTAATCCCTGGTTAATTTTTTTGTTCCAAGCTATCTTATTCTCTAAAAAATTCATAGGTCCTTTAAATAAAAAAGCTAGGACCAATCCCAATATAAATGGGGACATAATAGAAATAAACCTAGCCAGAACTGATATGACTACAACAATATTGGCCAATAACCAAATCGATATTATTGCAAAGCTTATTAAAAATATAGATCTTTTCATAAATTTGGAGTCCAATTCCATTAACATAACCCCTTTCAGAATTCTATGTTTTATCTATTGTATAGTCTTATATCTTTCTATATTAGCATCACTTAGAAATTCATAGGCATCATTGATCTTTTGAAACATCTGAGTTGCATTTGCTGCCTTATTCAAATCTGGATGGTACTCCTTGGCCTTCTTTCTATATGCAAGCTTGACTTGGTATTTATCTGCGTCATAGTCTAGCCCTAGAAGATCACAACTTTCCTCATATTTTTTCTTAAAGTCCACATTAGGATTAGCATAGGTCTGACCACCAGGATTGAAGTTTCCGTGTCCGTACCATTGTCCTCCTTGATAATTTCGCTGTTGCTCATTCCATTGTCTAAATCGCTCTTCCCATTGTTTTTGTTCTTCTTGTTGACGCTGTTGTTGCTCTCTTCTAAGCCTTTCTTGTTCCATCCTCTTATACTTATTTCCATAACCACTAAAAGAGTTAAATCTGGCTTTTCTTCCGTGTATTAAGCTATCTGCTTTATCAAACAAGTATTCAGTCACCATATATTTAATATACTTTAACAACGAAACAAACTTTGTCCCCAATATAGGGATTATTACTAGCAATAAAATAAATGTCATAATTGCTGGATTGAATAATAATGTGAAGGCAAATGGACCTAGAAAAAAGAAAATTAAGCATCCTCCCATACTAATAAGCCCATATAAACCCCTACCTATGTATCTTACAAAGAAAACTATCCCTTCAGTTATACCGATTACTATATCAAATATAAGCGAGAGAAACTTTGCAAGTCCATTTAAAATGCTCCCCCAAAACCGATTAAGTATATTCATGTTGAATTAAACCTCTTCCTATCA
>CAZXWU010000086.1:0-7357 GCA_964644495.1 uncultured Tissierella sp. | reverse complement strand
CCAGTAGGATGCTCAGTACTAGCCTACAAATACTTCAACTGCGACATGCAACAAGCAGCCCATGGAAGAGCACCAGCAGTAGCAACAGGCATAAAAAGAGTACATCCAGATAAATTCGTATTCACCTACCAAGGCGATGGAGACCTTGCAAGCATAGGAACAGCAGAAATAGTACATGCAGCCCACAGAGGAGAAAGAATCTCCACAATTTTCGTAAACAACGCAATTTATGGCATGACAGGAGGACAAATGGCCCCAACAACATTAATTGGCCAAAAATCAACAACCTCCCCATATGGTAGAGACCAAGCAACAACAGGAAACCCAATCAGAATGTCAGAAATGCTAGCAACAATAGACGGAGCAAAATTCGTAGCAAGAGTATCAGTAGACACACCGAGCAACATAAGAAAAGCTAAAAAAGCCATTAAAGAGTGCTTCCAACTACAACTAGATGGCAAAGGATTTGGAATAGTAGAAGTACTATCCACATGTCCAACAAACTGGGGACTAACACCACTAGAATCATTAAACTGGCTAAAAGACAACATGATGCCATACTATCCCCTTGGAAATTTCAGAAGTCCAGAGGAGGTAGAATAGAAATGGAAGAAAGAATAATAGCAGCAGGATTTGGAGGCCAAGGAGTAATGGCCCTAGGCCAAATGCTAACATATGCAGGCATGGTAGAAGACAAAAGAGTATCCTGGGTACCATCCTATGGGCCAGAGATGAGAGGTGGAACAGCAAACTGCAACGTAATCATCTCAGATAGTCTAATAGGTTCTCCAGTAGTCATAGAAGCAACAACAGCCCTAGTACTTAACAAACCATCCCTAGACAAATTTGAAGATTCAGTAGTTGTAGGAGGAAGGTTATTTATCAATTCATCATTGATAGAAGACAAGTCAACAAGAGAAGACATAGAAGTATACTACGTTCCAGCAAATGATATAGCAAACGAACTAGGCAACAATAGAGTAGCAAATATGGTAATGCTAGGAGCATATCTAGAAGTAACAAAGATGGTAGGAATGGACTCAATAGAAAAGGCATACGCCAAGGTGTTTGGAGAAAGCAAAGCACATCTATTTCCAATAAACAAAGAAGCCTTAGAAAAGGGTGCACAAGCAGTAAGGAAGTGACATAAAAAGGTGAGAGCTTAAGCTCTCACCTTTTTTATTATTAAAGCCCAGGGACAGCGACTTGTCTATGCTGAAGTGATTTAAGAGTCAGTTCGATAACGACTTTTTCTTCGATATCCCTAAAGTGTTTTCTTCAAATGGTAGCTTTTCATCATGAGGCCTATGACGACCTATGAACTCATCGAACTCATAAATAGTTGCAGTGACTAAATCACAGAAAGGTAATTCATTGAAGTTTTCTGTCCTAAATTGATTAATTTCAGAAAGGTCACCAGATAGTAGGTGATCCTTTTCAGCAAAGTGTTTATTTGGTAAGGATTTTTAGGAAGAAGATTTGCATCCTTGTCCTATTATAGTTTAGTCATGGAGTGGACAAAGGGTGAATTATTCTTTATCCAAAAAAGAAAGTTGCTCCATGCCTTCAAAGGAAAGATTAGACAAGGTAACTCCAATCAGTCTAACCTTTTTAGCTAGATCAACCTCATCTAATAGTGAACTAGCTACTTGGTATATGACTTTAGATGTATTCAAATAGTTGGGAAGGGTTTTACTCCGGGTTATAACTTTAAAATCTTCATATTTCACCTTAAGGATTATAGTTTTCCCTTGGATATGATTTTTGATTAATGAGTCCTCAATTTCAAGGGAAAAATCATAGATGTATGACCTAAGCACCTCTTTATCATCCGTATCTTCTGAAAAAGTAGTTTCAGTTCCAAGAGACTTCCTTTCTCTTTCTGTATCGATTGGACGATTATCAATTCCCCTAATCCTGTGGTATACTTCACTACCATGTTTTCCAAAAAAATCTACAAGGAAACCTTCGCTTAAACCTAGCAGATCCTCAATAGTATATATACCTATATTGTTCAGTCTTTCCGCTGACTTAGGGCCTATACCGTGGACCTTATTTACTTTTAATGGAAGTAAAATACCAGGAACCATATCATGGTTTATGATTTTCATACCATTTGGCTTATTCCAATCAGATGCAAGCTTTGCCAAAAATTTGTTATAGGAAATTCCAATGGATATAGTTAGTCCTGTTGCCTCCAATACTCTTTTTTTTATCTCATTAGCTATGGCTACTGGGTCCCCTTCTAGATTGGAAACATCAAGATATGCTTCGTCTATAGATACAGGCTCAACTAAGTCTGTAAATTCATAATAGATATCAAATACCTGCCTTGATACTTCCTTATATCGGTTCATCCTTACTGGCAAAAATATACCATTAGGACATAGGCTTTTAGCTATAAATGCTGGCATCGCAGAATGAACCCCATATTTTCTAGCCTCATAATTGGCAGTAGTCAGAACACCATGATTAGATGAACCACCAACCATTATAGGCTTGCCCTTAAGATGGGGATTATCCTGTTCTTCAACAGATGCAAAAAAAGCATCCATATCTATATGTAATATATTTAGTTTCTTCATATTTCTCACCGATGTATATTATATAGTATGGGAGTTGGATAAACAAATTTCTTGTGATATAAAGTGTTAGTGATTTTTTTATCCATAATGTCAACACTAATGTTATACTAATACTATCAATATTTGGGAAAGGTGGGACAGTAGTCCTGACCCTCTGTCCCATTAAATTGACGAATATTAGACGAAAGATAAAAAAATGGGACAGTACTCCTGACCCTCTGTCCCTTTGGAGGATAAAATGAAGTTTGAGCTACCTGATTATGTAAATAAAATTTTAAATAGATTAGACGAACATGGTTTTGATGCATATATAGTTGGTGGTAGTGTACGGGATTTAATACTGGGAAAAGTCCCCAATGATTATGATGTGACTAGCAATGCTAAGCCTGATGAAATCCTAGAGATATTTAAGGATTATAAAACTATTTCCAATGGAAAAGAGTTTGGTACTATAATAGTAGTACAAGATGAAGGAAATATCGAGGTAACCACCTATAGAATAGAAGGAAATTATCTAGATGGGAGAAGGCCATCTCATGTTGAATTCTCTACTAATATAGAAGAAGATCTTTCGCGTAGGGATTTCACTATCAATTCAATGGCTTACAATAAAAGCCAGGGCTTGATTGACCCTTTTAATGGCAGGCTTGATTTAGATAAAAAAATAGTCAAAGCTGTGGGAAATCCTAGAGAGCGATTCAGTGAAGACCATCTTAGAATACTAAGGGGGGTAAGATTTGCTAGTCAACTAGCTTTTAGTCTAGATGGGGAAAGCCTAGCAGCATCAAAAGAGATGAGCCATCTATTATCTAAGATCAGTGCTGAGAGAATCAGGGAGGAACTTTTTAAAATCCTATTATCTACAAAACCTTCCTATGGAATAAGGTTAATGAATGATCTAGGAATACTGGATACTATACTAGCTGAGCTAAAGATAGTTGTTGGTTTTGACCAGCATAATCCAAATCATGATAAAGATGTCTTTGAACATAGCCTTTGTGTAATGGATGGAGTATCAAGTATTATAGAAATGCGTTTAGCTGCATTGTTTCACGACATAGGCAAGGCTCACACCCTGACCATAGATGATGAGGGAATAGGACATTTTTATGGACATGAGAGAATTAGTGTAGAAATCACCAAGGAAATATTAGCCAGACTCAAATGCCCTAACAGCCTAATTAAGGACGTATCATTACTTATTGGGGATCATATGACCAAGAGTAGGGGCATGAAGGACAAAGGTCTTAAGCGATTAATTAGTCGCGTAGGTGAGGATATGATATTAAAGTTGATAGACTTACAAATATCTGATAGGATGTGTACAAATAGATATGCAGATGTTGAGTTTTTATATGATAGGCTGGATGATATCCAGAGGATTTTAGACAGTAGAGAACCCTATGCAAAAAAACATCTTGCTATTGATGGACATGATATTATAAACTTAGGTTATAAAAAGGGTAAAATAATTGGTGATATATTAAACTACCTCATGGAGGCGGTAATAAAAGACCCTAAATTAAATAATAAAGAAAAATTAATTGAAATAATTAAGAATAAATACAAGTTAGATGATTACTAATGGAGGGGGAGTAATTTGGCTAGATTATTTGGTACAGATGGAATCAGAGGAATTGCAAATAAAGATTTAACACCTGATCTGGCATTTGAGGTCGGAAGGGCTGCCGCAGATGTCTTATGTAATAGTCAAAAAGGCAAAATCCTTGTAGGCAAGGACACTAGAATATCAGGAGACATGCTTGAATCTGCACTTGTTGCAGGCATTACCTCCATGGGATTGGATGTTGTTTTAGTGGGCATCATACCTACACCAGCAGTTGCCTATTTGACTAGAAAATACAAGGCTTTGGCTGGTGTGGTTATATCAGCTTCACATAATCCAGGGGAGTATAACGGGATTAAATTCTTCGATTCAAAAGGTTTAAAATTAGCAGATGAAGTAGAAGGCGAGATAGAAGAGATTGTATTAAATAAGAGGGTATTAGATACAAGACCTACAGGAGATAATATAGGTAGGGTAATCGAAGACCAAGATGGTGGTAGACATTATATAGATTATTTAAAATCAACTATCAATGTAGACCTTACTGGTATGAAAATTGCTATGGACTGCGGCCATGGTGCCTTGTACCAGATTGGTCCTCAAGTAATTAGGGAATTAAATGGGCAAGTTGTAGTAGTTAACGATTCCCCTAATGGAATGAATATAAATAGAAACTGTGGATCTACAAATCCAGAAATTGTTCAGAATCTAGTTTTAGAGGAAAAAGCTGATATGGGTATATCCTTCGATGGAGATGGAGATAGAATTATCGCAGTTGATAACAAGGGTAATCTTGTAGATGGGGACCATATATTAGCTATATGTGCTACTCATTTAAAGAATAAGGGTGAATTGGACAACAATACAGTTGTAGGCACAGTGATGACCAATATGGGACTGGATGTATATTTGAAAGAAAATGATATGGATATTGTAAAAACTTCCGTAGGAGATAGATATGTTTTAGAAGAAATGTTACAATCAGGCTATGTAATAGGGGGAGAGCAATCAGGCCATATAATTTTCTTGAAATATAATACTACTGGAGATGGGTTAGCTACAGGGCTCCATCTACTAGAAGTAGTTAGGGAAACTGGCAAATCTTTAGGAGAACTAAATAATTTGATGACTAACTATCCACAGGTATTAATCAATGCAAAGGTTGATAATGATAAGAAATATGACTATTTAGAAGATGAAATTATTAAGACGGAAATTGAAAAGATAGAGAAAATCTTTCATGGTCAAGGTAGGGTGGTTATTAGACCTTCTGGTACAGAGCCATTAGTAAGGGTAATGATAGAGGGCAAGGACCAAGATAAAATTACAAAGATAGCAGAAGACTTAGCACAAATTATAGAAAAGAGAATAGGTTAATATATTATGATGGAGGTAAGCAAATGAAAAGCAAAATAGTTGCAGATAGTAGCTGTGATTTAAATGAAGATTTAAAAAAGATTATGGATGTTGAGTTGATACCATTTAAAATCGATGTAGACGAGCATTCTTTTATTGATGATAAGGATATAGACATGAAGGATTTAGTAAAGAAGATGAAAGAAAGCCCAAATCCAATCAAAACATCCTGTCCTTCACCAGGTGATTTTGCCAAGGAATATGACGCTGATGATGTATACGTAGTAACCATTTCTGAGCAATTGTCTGGAACTTATAATAGTGCTATACTAGCAAGAGATATGATTTTGGAAGAATTTCCAGAAAGATTTATCCATGTTTTTAACTCCACATCAGCTAGTGTAGGGGAAACACTAATTGCCATGAAGATCAAAGAGTGTATAGATGAAAAACTATCTAATATCCACATAGTTGAAAAGGTAGAGAAGTTTATTAATGATATGAAGACATACTTTATATCTGATGACTTAAGCAATCTAGTTAAGAACGGAAGGATATCTAAAACTAAAGGCTTGCTTATTAGCGCTTTGAATATAAAGCCTATTATGATAGCTACCGATGATGGAAATATTGAAATGATCGATAAGGCAAGGGGGACCAAGAAAGCATTTAAAAGACTTGTAGAGATAATTGGGGAGACAGGTATTAGATTTGAGGAGAGGACTCTTGCCATATCCCATGCAAATGCTTTAGAAAAAGCTATGGAACTTAAAGAAGGATTAAAAAAATATAACTTTAAGGATATAATAATAGTTGAAACCAAAGGTTTGAGTACAGGATATGTAAATGACGGTGGTGTTATATTAGCATTTTAGAAAGGTGAAGTTAATGAAGAAAAAAGTAGTGCTTGGTATGAGCGGAGGAGTGGACTCCTCTGTGGCAGCATATGTATTACAAGAGCAAGGCTATGAAGTTATTGGAGTTACATTGAGTCAAATACCACATGATGAAGTATATGATGAATATGCTGGTGGCTGCTGTTCTATATCATCTGTGTATGATGCAAAGGAAGTTGCCCATGAATTAGCTATACCACATTATGTCTTGAATTTTAGAGGGATTTTTGAGAGAAAGGTTATCGACTACTTTGTAGAGGAATATCTGGAAGGTAGAACACCGAATCCATGTCTAGCATGTAACAAATATATAAGGTTTTCGGAATTTTTAGAAAAGGCTAAGGGTCTAGGTGCGGATTATTTGGCAACAGGACATTATGCTATAGTTGAAAAGGACGAGGTAACAGGCAGATACCTGATGAAAAGGTCTAAGGATACTAAAAAGGATCAAACATATTTCCTGCATCAGATGACACAATATCAATTAGAACATACATTATTTCCCTTAGGCGGATATACAAAGGATAGGGTAAGGGAGATTGCTGAGGAAATTGGTTTGGATATTCATAACAAACCAGATAGTGAGGAAATTTGCTTTATACCAGATAATAACCATGGCAAGTTTATCCAAGAAAGAGAACCGGACAGGGTAATACCAGGGAATTTTATAGACGTTCAAGGCAATATACTTGGCCAACATAATGGTATAGCTTATTATACAATTGGTCAAAGGAGAGGATTAGGAATTTCTCTTGGTAGGAGAATGTTTGTGCAAGCTATTGATCCAAATAAAAATGAAGTTATTCTTGGTGATGAATCGGGTATATATCAAAGTAGACTCTTTGCCAACGATATAAATTTTATTCCATTTGAAAAGTTAACAGGAGAAATGGAAGTCACTGCCAAGATTAGATATGGGATGAAGGATGCAAAAGCCATGATAAAACCATATA
>CAZXWU010000085.1:4240-7360 GCA_964644495.1 uncultured Tissierella sp. | reverse complement strand
TATCAGGTATGACTGGTACTGCTAAGACAGAAGAAGATGAATTTAGAGAAATCTATAATATGGATGTAGTAGAAATTCCTACTAATAAACCTATTATTAGGGACGACTTAACAGATCTAGTATACAAGACTGAGGAAGCTAAGTTCAGAGCTGTAGTAAATGAAATTAAGGAAAGACATGTGTCTGGTCAACCTATTTTGGTTGGTACCATTACAATTGAAAGATCAGAATACTTGAGTAGACTTCTTAAAAAAGAAGGTATAAAACATGAAGTCTTAAATGCAAAATTTCATGAGCTTGAGGCAAAGATAGTATCTGAAGCTGGTAGATTTGGAGTTGTAACCATAGCTACCAATATGGCTGGTAGGGGTACTGATATTGTCCTTGGTGGAAATCCTGAATATCTTGCAAAAGAAGAGATGATTAAAAGAGGATATAGTGAGGATATATTAAATCAAATAGATGGATTCTATGAAACTAAGGATGGGGAAGTCCTTGAAGCAAGAAAAATATATGAATCCCTAGTGGAAGAATATAAAAAAGAAACAGATGTAGAACATGATAAGGTAATAGCTGCCGGTGGACTACATATCATTGGTACAGAACGCCATGAGTCAAGACGAATAGACAATCAATTGAGAGGTCGTGCTGGTAGACAAGGAGACCCTGGTAGTACTAGATTTTATATTTCAATAGAAGATGATTTAATGAGACTCTTTGGTGGAGAAAGACTAAAATCTATAGTTGATACTATGAATATGCCAGAGGATGAGCCTCTAGAGCATTCATTATTAACTAAGACAATCGAAAATGCTCAAAAGAAGGTTGAGAGCAATAACTTCGCTATAAGAAAGCATGTATTAAAATATGATGATGTAATGAACAAGCAAAGAGAAGTAATATACGCAGAAAGAAGAAAAGTCCTTGAAGGTGAAGACTTAAGGGATCATATATTCAATATGGCTAAAGATCTCATAGAGAGTAACATAGAGATGAATACAAGACTATCCAAAGATCCAAATGAATGGGATTTAGAAGCTATAAAGGCCTATGCTGTTAAACTATTTGGATTAGGAGGGGATATACTTCCAAGTGATATATCTTCTGCAACAGAAGAATCATCAACCAATCATATCTTAAATAAAGCTGGAGAAATTTATTCTGCTAAAGAAGCTGAATTTGGTCATGATAGATTTAGAGAGGTTGAAAGGGTTATACTATTAAAGGTAGTAGACTCAAAGTGGATGGATCATATAGATGCTATGGACCAACTTAGACAGGGTATCGGGCTTAGGGCTTATGGTCAAGTTGACCCAGTAAGAGCATATCAAAATGAAGGCTTTGATATGTTTGAAGAGATGACCAACACTATATCAGAAGAAACAGTTGGATTCTTGTTCCACGTTCAAAACCCAGATAAGGTTGAGAGAAAGAGAGTAGCTACTCCAACGGTAACAAATGCTGGGGGAGCTTCACCTACACCTAATCAACCAGTAATAAATAAAGAAAAGAAAGTGGGCAGAAATGAACCATGTCCATGTGGAAGTGGCAAGAAGTACAAAAGATGCCACGGGGCCAATTAAATTATATAGAGTCGTGAATTATTTTATAATTTAGTTTATGGGATTCAGGGAGAAAGGTTGTGATTTGATGCATGATATATTTTTAGATAAAGAAAAACTTAAAGGCATTAAAGAGATGATAATAGAATTGGGTGTTTCACTTTGACTTAGATGCTATGAAAGATGAAATAGCAGATATGGAAGGTTTGTCCTATAAAGCAGATTTTTGGGAGGATATAGACACAGCCCAAAAGATTATGCAAAAGATTAAACACCTCAAAAATGAAGTAGACCGATATGAGAATCTCATGAGTGAAATCGAAGAGATAGAGATTATGCTTGAATTAGTTCAAGAAGAGGAATCCTTTGAAGACTATAAGGAAGTAGCCCAGGCAATAGAAAAGCTAGCTAAGCAAGCAGACAAATACAAGTTATCCACCCTATTAAGTGGTGAATATGATAGAAACAATGCTATACTATCTATACATTCTGGAGCAGGTGGATTAGAGGCCCAAGACTGGGCAGAAATGCTTTATAGGATGTATAGGAGGTGGGCTGAGAGCAAAGGATATGGCATAGTGGTTATAGATCTACAAGCTGACACAGAAGGTGGTATTAAATCCGTGACTATCACAGTCAAGGGATACAATGCTTATGGCTATTTAAAAAGCGAAAAGGGAGTCCATAGACTTGTTAGGATATCACCCTTTGATTCATCAGGAAAGAGACATACATCTTTTGCTAGTGTAGATATATTCCCAGAATTAGATGATAGGGCAGATGTAGAAATCAATGAAAAAGATATAAAAATAGATACCTTTAGATCATCAGGGGCTGGAGGCCAACATGTTAATACGACAGATTCTGCAATTAGAATAACTCATATCCCAACAGGGATAGTCGTTCAATGCCAATCTGAAAGATCCCAACATAGTAATAGATTGACCGCTATGAACATGCTAAAGGCTAAGCTGGTTCAATTAAAAGAAGAAGAAAAGAAGGAAAGGATTGAAGATTTGCAGGGCAACTATTCACAAATTGGCTGGGGTTCTCAAATTAGATCATATGTATTTCATCCTTATAGTATGGTAAAGGACCATAGAACTAATTCGGAGGTTGGGGATGTATATAAAGTAATGGATGGAGATATAGATTATTTTATAGATGAATACTTAAAACAACAAACCCTGAATTAAAGGGTTTGTTGTATTTTTTGAAAAAACGTCCAAAATATTTACATAAAAAGAAGGATTTTATAAAAACATGTAGAATATATAACTAATAGACATGAAGGGGATAAGAGAATGGATATAATCAAAAATTTAGTAGACGAGTTCAAAATAAAAGAAAAGCACATCAATAATGTGGTTGCATTATTAGATGAAGGCAATACAATACCTTTTATAGCAAGATATCGAAAAGAATTGACAGGAGAAATGGAGGATAAAACCATCAGGGACTTGTCAAATAGACTTAGCTATTTAAGGAATTTGGAGAGTCGAAAAGAAGAGGTTATTAGATTAATAGAGGAACAAGGCAAGCTTACAGAAGAGTTAAA
>CAZXWU010000085.1:0-4140 GCA_964644495.1 uncultured Tissierella sp. | reverse complement strand
AAGAAGAGGTTATTAGATTAATAGAGGAACAAGGCAAGCTTACAGAAGAGTTAAAGATAGACATAATCAAATCCACAACCCTTCAAAGGGTAGAAGACCTATATCGACCATATAAACAAAAACGCCGAACAAGGGCGACTATGGCTAAGGAAAAAGGACTAGAGGGACTAGCCAATATAATATTAGATCAAAACATTGATCATGATAACTTCCTCATAGCTGCACAGGGATATTTGAATGAGGAAAAGGGAGTCAAGACTATTGAAGAAGCATTAAATGGTGCAATGGACATAATAGCAGAGATGATATCTGACGATCCAGAAAACAGAAGAAAAATAAAGGATATTATTTCCAGAATGGGTATAGTTGAAGTAAGGGGAGTAGATAAGGAAGAAAGCACTGTATACGATATGTACTACGAATATAGTGAAGCCATTAAGTCTATTGCTAATCACAGGATATTAGCCATTAATAGGGGGGAACGAGACAAAAAACTAAGGGTAAGTATATCCATAGATGAAGAATCCTTGATTCAATTGATTAAGAATAAGGGGATTAAAAAGGAGATTTCAGCTACAAGGGAATATTTAGAAAAGGCTATTGAAGATGGATTTAAGAGACTCCTATTCCCATCGATAGAAAGAGAGATAAGAAGTAATTTAACTGAAAGGGCAGAAGAGGAGGGTATCAAGATATTCGCCTTAAATTTAGAACCTTTATTGATGCAAGCTCCTATGAAGGGTAAGATGGTTATGGCCATAGATCCCGGATATAGAACAGGGTGTAAAGTAGCAATTATTGATGATACAGGAAAATACCTTGATGATTCAATTGTCTACCCTACACAATCACAGAATCAAGTTGAAAAAAGCAAAAAGGAACTTAAAAGGCTAATTGAAAAATACGATATAGATATTATAGTTATTGGAAACGGTACAGGATCTAGGGAAACAGAACATGTAGTAGCAGAATTAATCAATGAAATAGAGGGAAGTCTATCCTACGCTATAGTTAGTGAGGCTGGTGCATCTATATATTCTGCTTCAGATGTAGGTATAGAGGAATTCCCTGAATTAGATGTAACAGTTAGAGGTGCTATCTCAATTGGTAGAAGGTTACAGGATCCATTGGCAGAATTGGTCAAGATAGACCCCAAACACATAGGAGTTGGACAATATCAACATGATCTTAATCAAGGTAAGCTAGATGAGGCTTTGACTGGAGTAGTAGAGGATAGTGTAAACAGAGTAGGTGTAGATTTAAACACAGCCAGCTCTCCCTTACTTAAGTATGTAGCTGGAATATCCCCTAGGGTTGCAAAGACAATAGTTGCTACTAGGGAAGAAAAAGGTAAATTTAATAGCAGAAAAGATTTACTTAAGATAAAGGGGCTGGGACCTAAAACCTTTGAACAGTGCGCCGGTTTTTTAAGGATAGCTGGAGGAGACAATCCTTTAGACAATACTGGAGTTCACCCAGAGTCCTATGAGATTGCCTCAAAGATAATTGATAAGGACTACAAAAATATAGATGTAGATAGCTTGGCAGCAGAACTAGAAGTAGGTAAACCAACCTTGTTGGATATAATAATGGAACTAGAAAAACCTGGTAGAGACCCAAGGGATGAAATGCCAAAGCCAATATTAAGACAGGATGTTTTGAGTATGGATGACTTAAACCCGGATATGGTTTTAAGTGGAACTATACGTAATGTAGTAGATTTCGGGGCCTTTGTTGACATAGGGGTTAAAGAAGACGGTCTAGTACATATTTCCCAAATATCAAACAAATTTATCAAACATCCAAGTGATATATTAAAAATTGGTGATATAGTAGATGTAAAAATCATAGATATAGATAGGAAAAGAGGAAGAATATCCTTATCCATGAAGGATATGTAAGTAGGAGGGATGTAATGGATTCTGGCCCTAAAAAATCTATAGATAATATGAGTATAGATGAACACCTAAATGTGCTAAACGATTTATCTGAAGAGTTATTCCATGATTTTAAAAATTCCTTGGCTATAATTTCTGGTTTGTCACAAATAACTTCCTTGCTTACCACATCAGAGGAGATAAAGGAAAATCTGAATATGATCAAGGAATTGTCTCTTGAAAGCAGAGGGCAAATAGACAGGTTTTATGGATTCATCAAGGGAACTTATATAGAAGAATATAAATATGAAAGTCTAAGCAATATAGTATTCAAATGCTTAGACATAATTAACTATAGAATTGATAAAAGCAAGAATGGAATAGACTTGAGGGTGAATATTAATTCCAATAAAAATGTCTATTGCAATGATTATAAGATGAGACAGGCAATTTTAAATATATTATTCAATGCGATAGACGCCATGGAAGAGACAGGTGGGGTTTTAGGAGTGAATTTATATGAAGAGGAAGATTCTGATAATATTGTGTTAGAAATAATTGATACTGGAATTGGTATAGATAAGGATAAATTAGAAGAGATTTTTGACGTCGGCTATACTACAAAAGGTAGTAGGGGTACAGGATTGGGTCTAAAGGTTTCAAAGCATATATTTGAAGATTGTGGTGGGACTATAGGAGTAAATAGTAAGCTGGGTGAGGGAACAAAAATAACAATTCATTTACCTGCTAAAACAGTTGAAAGATGGGAAGAACTTGATATAATATATTTAGACTAGCGAAATAAGGGGAGGATAAAAATGCTATTAATAAAAAACGGTCATATTTATACTATGAATGATGAAATTATTGAGAATGGTTCTATTTTAATTAAGGATGGTAAGATTGCTGCTATAGGCAAGGAAATAGAAGTAGCTGAAGGCGTTGAGGTTATAGACGCTGGGGGAAGGATGATTACTCCGGGATTTATAGATGCACATTGTCATTTAGGAATGTTTGAAGATTCAATTGGGTTTGAGGGTAGTGATGGTAACGAAATGGTAGATCCAGTTACACCACAACTTAGAGGTATTGATGGTATAAATCCTATGGATATAACCTTTGAAGAAGCATATCAAGGTGGAGTAACTACTGCTGTTACTGGGCCAGGTAGTGCAAACGTAATAGGAGGTACTTTTTTAGCAATCAAGACATATGGTCATAGAGTTGATGATATGATTATCAAAGATCCGATAGCTATGAAAATAGCCTTTGGTGAAAACCCTAAGAGGGTCTATAATGGTCAAAAAAAATCTCCGGTTACTAGAATGTCAACAGCTGCCTTACTAAGGGAGACACTCTACAAGGCTAAAACATATATGGAAAAGATGGAGAATGAAGAGGATCCTTCAAAAAAGCCAGATTATGATATGAAGATGGAGGCTTTGATACCAGTACTTAAAAAGGAAATCCCCCTAAAGGCTCATGCTCATAGGGCTGATGATATATTCACTTCCATAAGAATCGCTAAAGAATTTGATTTAAATATTACTTTAGAACATTGTACTGAGGGCCACCTTATAGCAGAAGACCTAGCAAAAGAAGGTAGACCTGCAATTGTAGGACCGACTTTTGGTAATAGATCCAAATATGAACTGAAGAACAAGACCTTTGATACTCCAAGGGTGCTTTATGAAGCTGGAGTAAAGATTGCTATAAATACTGATTCACCAGTAATCCCTCTACAACACCTATCCTTGTGTGCAGGCTTAGCCCATAAGGCAGGTTTGCCTGAGATAGAAGCATTAAAAGCTATAACTATCAACCCAGCTGAAATAATAGGAATCGATGATAGGGTAGGTAGTTTAGAAGTGGGTAAGGATGCTGATATGGTATTATTTGATGGCAATCCTATTAAAGATGTTGATTTTGGAACATATATGACTATAATAGATGGGAAAATCGTCTATAGAAGTTAGAAAGTTCACTTGCAATTCAGTGTGCAATTCGGGGACGGTTCTCAAATTGCAACATTTCTCAGAGAATGCAATTCGGGGACGGTTCTCAAATTGCATGAATTTCCCGGTCCCAATGCAAAATGTCAAAAATGCATACTTGACATTTGATATGAATAGTACTACACTATATATGATATATCTTCAGGGGGAGGTGCGATTCCTCACCGGCGGTAAAGCCCGCGAGCCTTTTTAGGTTGACTTGGTTAATTTCCAAGGCCGACAGTATAGTCTGGATGAAAGAAGATGTA
>CAZXWU010000084.1:0-7432 GCA_964644495.1 uncultured Tissierella sp. | reverse complement strand
CCCTAGATGAGATGCCAAGAAGCTGGCATACCATATGGTTTGCTTATGATGCCTTAAACCGTCTTATCCTAGTGAAGGACAGTTATGGAGCAAAGGTATCTTACCGCTATGACTGCTTAAACCAGAAGACCTATGAAAGCTACCGTATTAGTAAGGATGTTAAAAAGGTAGTGCGATACTACTATGATGCAGCGGGTAACCTGATTAAGAAGGAAGAAGAACTCGCATCTCCTTATCGTAAGCAGCCAAGCGTGATGCCACCAAACAAGGCGGTAACAACCTATACCTACGATAAGAACAAGAACTTGATTCAACAAATAGAACCTAGCGGAGCAACCAAAGAGTGGCACTATGACGTAGCAGACCGCCTAGTGGAAGAACGAATTGTAGAAGAAGGAAGTGGCATAGACCGTAGATATGGCTATACCTATGACCCACAAGGACGGATTGTAAAAGCAGTTGACTACAGCTTGGAAGAGTTTGCAGAAAAAGCCTATGTGTATGATAACAAGGGCAGATTGACCCATTATCAAAATGAAGAAGGTGGAATTCTCCGATTATTCTATGATAAAAATAACCGTATACAAAGGGCAGTTCTACCTAAGCAGTTTGCAGAAAAGGCAGAAGAGGGAGCAGGACCTAGCTATTCCTATAACCTGTCAGGTGACGTAACGGAAATCAGGGATGCTTATGGAGCCGTGAAAGAACGCTATGGATATGACCAAAGTGGAAGAAGAATCCACATAACAAATGGAGCAGGAGACAGAGAAGAGGCAGAATACGACAAAGCAGGAAACCTAATCACACTTACTAGAGGAACTGATAAGGAAGCCTCTCATCAGAAGATGCACTATAACGTACAAGGTTATCTTACTGGAGTGCAAGATGGGAATGGAAATGATACCCAATTTGTCACAGATGATTGGGGTAGAATCACGGAGATTCACACACCAGATGGTGGCGTGGAGATGTATGCTTATGACTATGGCGGAAACCTTATCTTGTCTCAAGATACTTATGGAAATGCCATAGAGTATACATATAACAGCCAAGGAAGAGTATGCGAGATTCTAGACCAAGATGGACTGCTACAGCAGTATGTTTATGATGAAGAAGGTCGACCTTTATTACATTTGGACAGAAATGGTAATCAAATCCATACCACCTACAACATGGACCAACAACTGCTTTATAGACAAGCCTATGAAAAAGGGCAGAATAAGGTTCTGACAGAACGATATCGTTATGATGCAAAAGGATTATTAAAGGAGAGTATTGGTGGAGGCATTACTTATCACTACCATCATTCCAAAGCAGGGCATCTGCTAGAGAAACGCAGTGGAAAGAAACTTCTTTTATCATACCAATATGACAAGAACGGAAACTGTATCGAAGAAACGGACCAAAAGGGAGAAACACTAACCTACCAATACGATGATGCCAACCAGCTTAGAGAAATCCACCAAAAGGACACTCACACTAGGCTTGCTTCTTATGCCTATGATAAGGCAGGAAGAATTAAGCAGACCATTTGTGGAAATGGCATGGAAACTAGATACGAGTATGATAGTAGGGGGATGTTGAAAGACCTACAGACCTCAACACCATCGGATAGCTTGTATCATTGTCATTATACTTATGACAGTAACGGTAATCGTACCAAAAGAGAAGGTCAAGGTGTTGAAACTACTTATGGATATGATAGTAGAAACCGTCTAACTCAGTGGGAGATGGAAGGTTACAAGGGCATTTCTTATGAGTATGATTTTAATGGAAATCGTATCTATAAGAAGGAAGAGGAACAAGAGACGTTCTATACCTATAATAGGAAGAACCAGCTAGTAAGCTTACAGAATAATGAAAAGGTTCTGCAATTCCTTTATGATAATCAAGGAAACTTGCTAGGGCAAGAAAGTGCTAGTCAAAGTGATAATCGCCACTATGCTTATGATGCCTTAAATCGTCAGACCAGCATTATTACAGGAGAGGGAAAGATACAAAGAAATTTGTATGATGCAGAGGGGATGCGTTATCAGAAGGATGAAGAGTGTGGAGAAGAGAACAAGGTAATCCAGCTAGTATATGATAGAAATAAGAACTTAGTAAGTAGTAGTCTAAATGAAAAGTACCTACGTGTAGTAGGTGGAAGTTTTCCTGAAGCCTTACTCCAAAAAGGAGACCAAGAAACCATTATATCCTACTATGGAAAAGACGAACAAGGTAGCATCTTACACCTAACAGATGAAGATGGAAGGGTAAAAAATAAGTACCAATACGATGCCTTTGGTGCTATACTAGAGTCCAAAGAAGAGGTTGAAAACCCCTTAACTTATACTGGTCAGGAATATGATGAAATTCCTACGCAATATTACTTAAGAGCTAGATACTATAACCCATTACTAGGGAGATTTCTACAAGAAGACACCTACCATGGAGATGGACTGAATCTATATACTTATTGTCAGAATAACCCTATTATGTACTATGATCCTAGTGGGTATAAGCGTTCTGATTGTAAGCAAGATACGAGTGGTAGGGTTGATGAGGATGCGAGTTTTGGTGATGAGGGTGGAAGATACTCTGTAGACCCAGAAATGTTTCCTGATGATGAAACAGCAGGTGTACTTAGAAACGGTTCGTATGTTAAGAATCCAACGGCACATAGTATTAGCGATTATATTAATGAAGGTTCAAATTATCTTGGTAATAAAAATATGAATGGACAGTACATGTATGTTGTTGACATGGATGGAAACATTATTATGGGTACTAGAGGAGGACAAAGAATGCCACATCCTACATTAGTTGGTGGAAGTAATCCACAAGTTCAAGCAGCTGGAATGATGGAAGTCAGAGGAGGGAAAATATACAGCATTAATAATGCTAGTGGACACTTTAAACCAAGTAGTGAATGTTTAAATATTACAAAAGAAAAATTTGCAGAATTGCCAGGCAATATATTTTCAAAAGATTTTAAGGGCTTTTTACCTTTTGGAGAATAGGAGGAACAAGATGAGTTATATTAATACATGGGGAGTATATCAAGCATTTCAAGGGATTGATGATGATATGATTGATATAGACGATAGAATGAATTATTTTGGAATAATTCCAAATGGAAAAATATTTGAATGTGTTAATGAAGGAGAGCGCTTAACATTAAGATATGGGGACAAGGAGTTTAGAGTTAATCCCCAATTGTATAAAGTAGTATATGAGCCTAAATACAAAATTGGTGATAAAGTTAATATAATTTCAAAGTTAAAAATAGTGCAAATCACAGATATTAACTGGCATATGAAGGATAATACTCCATTTTATTTTGTACAGGAGGACGGAAAGAAAAGTACAAGAAGATATTATGAAAGTGAATTGGAGAAAATTGATGAACTTTGAAGAGTTGAGTAAAGAAATTTCGTATGCACTTCGACATGCACCTTGGGAATATGAGTTGGAGATGGATGAAGAAGGATGGGTGTCAGTAGAACAATTAGTGGATGCTCTGAATAAGGATAATAAATGGATAGGTATATTGGAAAAAGATTTATCAATTATGATAGATAAATCAGAGAAAAAGAGACATGAGATAATAAATGGAAAAATTAGGGCGTTTTATGGACATTCTATTCCGATGCATATTATGAAAGAAAAAAAAATGATGCCTCCAGATATCTTGTATCATGGTACTGCTAGAAGATTTTTATCAAATATTATAATTAATGGACTATTACCTCAAAGCAGACAATATGTTCATGTGTCACAAGATATCAGTACAGCACAAAGTGTTGGATTGAGACACGATAATAAACCATGTATTTTGAAAATTGATGCAAAAAGAGCATGGAAAGATGGAATACCTTTTTATTTTGGAAATGAGAAGGTATGGTTAGCAGATAAAATACCAAGTCAATACATAACAGAAATATAGTCGTTATATAAGCTAGTAGACGTAAAAATGATATGCCCTTGTCAAGTATACAGGTCAAATATCTAAAATAAAATGCCTATAAACAGTCACACAATTTTTGTGTGGCTGTTTTACTATGCAAACCATTTTTCTTTATACTTCTTAATTCGTTTATTCTGAGAAATAAGATAAAATTGTACTTGTTCCGATGAAGTGCTTCTGTCCTGACTTTCAGTGGAGTTTTGCAATGATATCGTTCTTGCGGACATTCTATTGAGTAAAATCATATGTAATCATTGATTGCATGCCTTAGAGACGATTCATCAGTGATATCATACATTTGGTCCATTTCAGATTTTATAGTTCCCTAGAAGCCTTCGGTTGGTCCGTTATCTATACAATGACAAACTCTGGACATAGATTGGTCCATTTCTTGATTCTTAAGTTTGCTTTGAAATACTTTGCCTGTATATTGAATCTCTGTCTGAAATTAAGAGCGGATGCATAAAAATCTCTGCCAAGCTTTTTAATGATTATGTGAACGTGTCTTTTACTGTAGTTGGTATGATTAAAATAATTGATTCAAAAAGTCGTTCTGCGATACCCTAAGATGTGATAAATTTGTTCATCGTACTCTTTTATTAACCTGGCTAGCTCATTTTTTTTAATTCCTGTGCTGGGATTATACATCCAAGCCATTTATAATAAGCAACTCTGAATATTTAGCATACCAATATGACAAGAACGGAAACTGTATCGAAGAAACGGACCAAAAAGGTGAAACACTTACTTACCTATATGACAATGCCAATCAGCTTAGAGAAATCCATCAAAAGGAAACCCAGACTAGGCTTGCTTCTTATGCTTACGACAAAGCTGGAAGACTTAAGCAGACCATCTGTGGAAATGGCATGGAAACTAGGTATGAGTATGATAGTAGAGGGATGTTAAAAGACCTAAAGACTACCACTCCATCTGATAGCCAAAGCTTGTATCATTGCCATTATACTTATGATGGTAATGGTAACCGTACCAAGAGAGAAGGGCAGGGAGTTGAAACTACTTATGGGTATGATAGTAGAAACCGTCTGACTCAGTGGGAGATGGAAGGTTATAAAGGTGTCTCTTATGAGTATGACTTTAATGGGAATCGTATCTACAAGAAGGAAGAGGAACAAGAGACGTTCTATACCTATAATAGGAAGAACCAGTTAGTAAGCTTACAGAACAATGAAAAGGTTCTACAATTCTTATATGATAATCAAGGGAACTTGTTAGGGCAAGAAAGTGCTAGTAAAGGAAACTCATCAGGTTTGGAAAGTGCCAACCAAGGAAACGCCAGCTGTGACAATCGCCACTATACTTATGATGCCTTAAATCGTCAAACTAGCATTACTACAGGAGAAGGAAAGATACAAAGGAACCTATATGATGCAGAGGGGATGCGTTATCAGAAAGAAGAGGGAAGTGGAGATGCGAACAAGGTAATCCAACTTGTGTATGATAGGAATAAAAACCTAGTAAGTAGTAGTGTAAATGAAAAGTACTTACGTGTAGTAGGTGGCAGTTTCCCAGAAGCTTTACTTCAAAAAGGAAAACAAGAAACCACCATTTCTTACTATGGAAAAGATGAGCAAGGTAGTATCTTGCACCTAACAGATGAAGATGGAAGGATAAAAAACCAGTACCAATATGATGCTTTTGGTGCTATACTTGAATCCAAAGAAGAGGTAGATAATCCTTTAACTTATACTGGGCAAGAGTATGATGAAATACCTACACAATACTATTTAAGAGCAAGATATTATAACCCACTTCTTGGAAGATTTCTGCAAGAAGATAGCTATCATGGAGATGGACTAAACTTATATACTTATTGTCAGAATAACCCTGTTATGTATTATGATCCTAGTGGGTATAAGAGTTCTGATTGTAAGCAAGATACGAGTGGTAGGGGTGATGAGGATGCGGTTAATGAGAGTGCAGGTGAGATAAATGATGATTCAGTTACAGTGTATAGAGGAACAGATAGGGTAGCAGAAAATATGGTTTATAACGAAACAGGATTAATAATGAGTGATGACGCAATAAGAACTTATAGGGAAACAGGAGATATTAATAAAGCGTATTTACATTCACAAAAAACGCATGAGGAATGGATCAAGATTTGGGGAGATGAAAACACTTATGTTCAAGCTCATGGAGAATTTGGTACGGAATTAAGTCAATCATTTGGTATGGACAGAAGTATGATATCAGTATCAACAGACATAAATACAGCAATAAATTTTGCAGGTAAGAATGGTGTGGTTTATGAAATACAAATCCCAAAGGCTTATTTAATTCCTCAAACAATAAAAGATGCAGGAGAAAGTGAGTATCTGATTATAAATGGTACAAAGAGGTGAGTGGATGTCAATAAAAGAAGATAATATTTTCTATGATTGTGGTGAAAAATTTCATGTTATAACTAAAGAAATATGGGAAGATGTAAAAACAACAAAAATATTAAATGGAATTGGATTTGGGGGAGAATCAATCATTAATATCATGAAAGGAATGATTGAATTCTCAGAACAATATGAAGGTTTTTATGTAGCTGTAACCAAAATAACAATGGGGAAAGTAAAGTGTTACTGGATGCCAATTTTATTTTTCCAAACCAATTCGTCATTAGTGAGAGTTAGAATTGAGAGAACAAAGTGTGGTACATGCGGTTGGCATGGTGAAATAGCCAATCCAATGTTATCTGATTTGTATATTTCAGTTCCTAATTACTTTGAGGAAATGAGGAAAAAAGAACAAATAGAAAAAATAAATTGTCCAAAATGTAATTCAAAATTAGAACGTTATGCTATTTGGGTAAATCAATTAATTTAAATAATGCCCTTCAACATAACCGTACCTTAAAAAATGCCGCAACCAGTATATTCTCACTGTGATTGCGGTATTTTACTGTTTTTATGAAACTGTGTAGAAGCTTAAATTAAATCTAAACATCTGTTACAGATGCCTTAGGACAGACGGTATTCTATACAATTGACTCAAACGGTCGAACCACCTCTGTTGAGAATTCCTATGGAAAAGTAGAGATGGCATATGATGCCAAGGGACGCTGCATCTTACGAAGAGATGGATTGGGGAACGTGGAAGAAAAGCAGTATGACTATATGGGAAATCTTCGCTACGTTACTCCACCAAATCTAGAGGGAACAGAAAAAGCATGGAGCTATCGCTATAACTACTTTAACTACCTTTTAGAGAAACAAGACCCCTTAGGAAACCGCGTCTTATATGAAAGAGATTTGTATGGACACATCACTAGTGAAACTAGTCTTGGATATGGTGAAACCCAAGAGGACGCACCAAGAACCCAATATATATACGACAAAGAAGGAAACCGCACCCATATCCGTTATCCCGATGGAAGTGTAGAACGCTTTTGGTACGATAAGAAGAACCATATAATCAAACACGTTACACCAGAATACTACCAAGAGGAAACCGATGATGGGGTAGGAACCT
>CAZXWU010000083.1:0-7436 GCA_964644495.1 uncultured Tissierella sp. | reverse complement strand
AGCATTTGTTTTGCATCGTTAAGCATTTTACGTTCTCCAGTTGATAAACCCTTTTCTATATCCAATAGCATAAGATTTCTAACTACTGCAGCTATTTCATATATGTCCCCAGACTTTATTCTTTCCATATTTGCTCTAAATCTTCTGTTCCAATTTTGTGGCATGTCAGTTCTATTGCCTTTTAATACATCAATAACTTCTTCCATTTCTTTTTTTTCAATTATTTCCCTGACGCCTACTTCCTCAACATTATCCACGGGAACCATAACTTTCATGTCTCCAATAGGCATTCTCATAATAAAATATCGTCTTTTTTCTCCCAATATTTCCTTAATCTCGACATTTTCGATTGTTCCTGCACCATGCATAGGATAAACTATACGATCACCAATATTAAACATTGACTTACCTCCCAAAAATTATTTACCTATTCTATTATACATTAATTCCCCTGAGAAGTAAAGCTATCATAATATCACTTTCTATTTAGCTTGTCAATAAAAAAAATATTTATTTATTGGAAAAATAGTTATTAGAAATATTTGACAACTACTTGTCCTCAAACGTATAATTAACATATAAGAAAATTTCTGATGTAAGACTATTGTTAAATGAAATACAATTGACAGGGAGGATAATATGGACAATATAAAAACAAATTATAACACTGAAGAGTTTTATAATAAATTCCAAGATCAAGTTTCCCAATCGTTGATTAGACATAAGAGCATACTTGATATAATGACAAAATTGGATGAGTACAATGCGAGAATTAATCGTGCAATAGCAAAATCTGTAACAGCATGTGGCTGTATATCTATACATGCAGAAAAACAAAATTTTGATGATGCTGATAATCTGGAAGACTTGGCAAAGCATGCAAAATCACATACCCATGGCCATCTTTGTGATGGATGTAGAGATGTCCTGGAGGAGGAAATAGGTAATCATTTATTTTATTTAGCATCAATATGTAACACTTTAGATTTGAACTTACATGATATAATGAGTAAGGAGCACGAAAGAAACAAAGTCCTAGGAATATATAGTTTAAAGTAAAAATATAATCGCTAAGGCAGGTAAATTTATACGCCTTAGCGTTTTTTTAATTTTGGCAAGTCTCTAATTAAAAATGAGATTAATTACCTCCTTCAATATTTTAACTTGTACAACTTCTAAATTTGTAAATTTCTTAGTCTTACTACTATTATAAGGTACTATTGCCTTAGAAAAACCCATCCTATCTAATTCCCTAAGCCTGGTCTCCAGAGATGGGACTTTTTTTAATTCACCAGTTAGGCCAACATCTGCTATGAAAACTATATTATTAGCTATAGGTCTATCAAATGTGGATGAAGCTATACTCATTATAACTGCTAAGTTTGAGGCATGTTCCTTTAGCTTTATACCTCCAGTTGTCTTGATTACCACATTTTTATCGTAGAGCTTGACCCCACCCCTTTGCTCCAATATAGAAATTAGGGTATTCAGTTGATCCTTTCTCATACTCTCCCCAATTCTAGATGGATAGGGAGTAAATGAATCAGATACCAAGGATTCAACCTCTAAAATAATTGGTCTAGTTCCTTCTCTAACAACTGTTAAGCTGCTACCTGATACCATATCTTCTTTTTCTCTTTTAGTCATAAAATATTCTGATGGATTGTCTATGGAAATCATGCCTTCTTCAGTCATATTGAAAAATCCCATCTCCCCAGTAGAACCATATCTATTTTTTGTAGACATCAATGTACGAAGTTCATCCCCACTGTCGCCTTCGATCAAGAGGACCACGTCTACCAAGTGTTCTAATGCTCTCACACCTGCTAATTCATCTTCTTTAGTCATCTGTCCCACTATAAATATAGACCTTGGTCTAGAAGAGTTTTTAGCCTTCTTGACCAATTCATAGGCACATTCCATTGTCTGAGTAGGAGAGCCTGCCCTAGATCCAGGGAAACTTTCCAAGATAAATGTTTGGATACTATCCACTATGATAAAATCAGGATCTATCTCGTCTATATTCTCCAATAGGTTGTCCATACTATTATCAGATACTACCCACATATTTTGATTAATATTTTTAAATATCCTATCAGCTCTAGCTTTTATTTGGGACTCTGACTCTTCACCAGATCCATAGAGAATCTTGTAGCCTTTCCCTGCTAAATCATTGGCAATTTGTAATAATAGAGTGGACTTACCCGCACCTGGCTTTGCAGTCAATATAGTAACTGAATCCCTTACTATACCTCCACCCATTACCCTATCAAATTCCTTGATATTTGATTCTATTCTATGGCTATTTTTAGTAGTGACTTCTTCCAATTTTTTTATTGCTTGTTTCTGAAAGAGTCTATTAGATGATGTTTTAGATCTACTTTTACTTTCTATTATCGTCTCTACTAGAGTCGACCAAGAGTTACATTCAGGACACTTACCCATATATCCTATTGATTCATAATCACATACTGTACATTTATAGATGGTCTTTTTCTTCATATTATTCTCCTCAAAGGAGAGCCTGATATCTACAGGCTCTTCTTAAATGTTAATTTATCATTATCATAATCCACTAATACCTTATCTTCCTTAGAGATATTCCCTTTTAGAATTTCCTCTGCAAGTTCATCTTCAATCATTCTTCTAATAGTTCTTTCAAGTGGCCTAGCACCATATATAGCATCAAAACCTTGATTACTTATATGTTTTCTAGCCCCATCTGCTACACTGATGTCTATATCAAGTTTTTTCATTCTCTTTTCTAGACCATCTACCATTATATCTACTATTTCTTTAACATGATCTTCTTTTAATGAATGGAATACTATTACTTCATCTAACCTATTTAAGAACTCAGGTCTAAATGTCCTCTTCAATTCCTCCATGATAGTCTCTTTCATCTTCTCATATTCTTCTTTTTCCACACCAGTAGATGTTGAGAATCCTAAGACATTTTGTTTTCTTATGGAAGTAGCTCCTACATTTGACGTCATAATTATAACCGTATTTTTGAAATCAACAGTCCTACCCTTAGAGTCAGTAAGCCTACCATCATCAAGTATCTGTAACAGCATGTTAAATACATCCGGATGAGCCTTTTCAATCTCATCAAACAAAATTACTGAATATGGCTTCCTACGAACAGCCTCAGTTAGCTGGCCGCCTTCATCGTAGCCTACATATCCCGGAGGGGAACCTACTAGCCTTGATACTGAATGTTTCTCCATATATTCACTCATATCTATTCTTATCATAGCATCTTCATCACCAAATAATTCTTCTGATAATGCTTTTGCTAAGAAGGTCTTACCCACTCCTGTAGGTCCAACAAATATAAAGCTTCCCACTGGCTTTTTAGGGTCTTTAAGACCAACTCTAGCTCTACGGACCGAAGAAGAAATGGCACTAACAGCTTGTTCTTGACCAATAACCTTTTTATGCAAGGTATCTTCTAATTTTAGCAGTCTCTCTGATTCTTCACTGGTCATTTTACTAATGGGGATCCCAGTCCAGTCTGAGACTATGTCTGCAATCTCCTCATAACCAACTACCATATTAGAAGAATGTTTCTTTCTTTCCCAACTTAGCTTATTGTTTTTTAAGTCTTCTTTAGTCTGTCTTTCTAAATCTCTAATTTGTGCAGCTTTCTCATAATTTTGAGTATTTATAGCCTCTTCTTTTTCTTTTTGAAGTTCTTCTAATCTATCTTCTAAAGATTTTAGTTCATCTGGGGCTACATACGTTTTTACTCTAATCTTTGATGCAGCCTCATCAATAAGATCTATAGCTTTATCAGGCAAGAACCTATCGGCTATATATCTACTGGATAATTCAGCTGCCGCTTTAATAGCATCATCTGTTATCTTTACACTATGATGGGCTTCATACTTATCCCTTAATCCCGCTAGAATCTTTTCAGTATCCTCTATATTTGGTTCATCAACTACTACAGGTTGGAGCCTTCTTTCTAATGCAGAGTCCTTTTCAATATATTTTCTGTACTCATCAATAGTAGTAGCACCTATAATTTGTAATTCACCTCTAGCTAGGACAGGCTTTAGGATGTTAGAGGCATCTATGGCTCCTTCTGCTGCTCCTGCCCCCACAATCATATGCAGCTCGTCTATGAATAAAACAACGTCGCCTGCCTCCTTTAATTCATTCAAAACTGATTTGATTCTTTCTTCGAATTCTCCTCTATATTTAGCACCAGCTATCATACCAGGTAGATCCAAGGAGACTATCCTCTTGCCTTTAATAATATCTGGTATATTACCTTCTATAATTTTTTGAGCAAGACCCTCAGCTATGGCTGTCTTGCCAACACCAGGCTCACCTATTAAAACAGGGTTGTTTTTAGTTCTTCTACTTAATACTTGCACAACCCTTTCTATTTCTTTACTACGTCCAATTACTGGATCGATTTTTCCTTCTTCTGCCATCTTATTTAGATCGACACTATATTTTTCAAGGTTTGGTGTATCTTGATTTGAAGATTCTTGTGCGTTCCCACCAGCTTTATTAGATGAATCGGATATCATAGAAACAATTTTGCTTGCTAATTTTTGTATATCTACTCCCAGCCTTTGTAGAACAACAACAGCAACCCCCTCGCCTTCAGATATCAATCCTAGGAGAAGATGCTCTGTACCTACATAGTTATGGCCTAAGTTTCTAGCTTGTAAAAAACTTAGCTCAAATATCCTCTTTGTTCTAGGGGTAAATCCTACTATATCTGATTCACTGTCTCCTTTCCCTATGGCTTTTTCAACTTCTTCTCTTGCATTTTCAATATTTACTTCAAATTCCTTGAGACTTTCTGCTGCAACTCCTGTCTTTTCTGCTATCAAGCCCAAGAGTATATGCTCTGTTCCTACATAAGAGTGTTTTAAATTCTTTGCTTCTTCTTGTGCTAATAGAATGGCCTTTTGTGCTTTCTCTGTAAACCTTCCAAACATCGCCATGTTATCCCTCCAAATTATTTATATGTTCCCTTATAAACTTTGCCCTCTCAATATCCCTATCTTCATCGTCTAAATCCTTATCCAATGCTTTTTGAATATTGGCAGGTTGTACTTTAATCATCAGTTCAAATACATCTTTTATCTTTTCATCATCAAAGAGTTCCATTTCCCAGCCAAGTCTAAGGTTGGAAAGATGATTTATCGCTTCTTTAGATGACATTATCCTTGCATGTGCTAATATTCCATATGATCTATAGATTCTGTTTTCTAATTCAATAGCCTTGTTTTCCTTTAGATATTCTCTTGTATTTCTTTCTCTTTTAATTATTTGATAAACAACTTTATTTAGTTTGCCAATTATTTCTTCTTCTGATTCACCTAATGTAACCTGATTGGAGATTTGATACAAACAACCTAATGATTTTGAACCTTCGCCATAAAGACCTCGAACTGTCAAACCTATCTCCCTTAAACCTTCAATAAGGGAATTAATCGTCTTTGCCATAGTAATACATGGAAGATGGAGCATGACTGATGCCCTCATACCTGTTCCTACATTTGTAGGGCATGCTGTAAGATATCCCCACCTATCATTAAAGGCAAAGTCCAACTTATCAGCTAATTTGTCATCTAAGTCTGAGCACAATTTCCAAGCTTCATTTAGATTAAAACCAGGAAATAATGTCTGTATCCTTATATGGTCCTCTTCATTTATCATAATAGTAGCTCTTTCATCATTACGGATTAGAAAGCTGCTTTTGTCCTTTCTCTCTATCAAGTTAGGACTTATTAGATGGTCCTCTATATAGACCATCTGGTCCCTAGGAGCGATATCTCTTATTCTAATAAATCTATAATTATCATCTAATACTTCCTTCATACCATTTAATAGTTCGTCTGTTAAATCATCAGATTCCCCAACTGTCATAAAAGATGGGAATTTATATTTAGATATGTTTCTAGCTACTCTAACCCTTGTGCTTATGACTACATCCTCGTCTACAGCAATACCATCTAACCACTTGGTCATAGATCTCACTCCTCATTACTCTCTAAAGTACTTCTTAGCTTTTTTAACTTATCTCTTATTAGAGCGGCACTTTCAAATTCCTCCATCTTAACAGCATTTTCAAGTTCTATTTGAAGATTATCTTCTTCTCTCTTTAAATAGATGCTATCAGATGAATTGAGCGGGATCTTCCCTCTGTGTATATTGTGTCCATGTAGTCCTTTAATTAATGGATCCAGCTTATCTTTGAAGGTATCATAGCACTGACTGCAGCCAAATTTACCATCTTTAGAAAACTTTGAATATGTTAAACCACAGAAGTCACACTTTACCTCATCCTTGGTCTCATTGATATCTTTATAGCCATCTATCAATCCTGTAAATAGTTTATTCATAGAAAATGTTTTATCAAAATCATAGTTTTTTAAAGCGCATTCTTCACATAAATGCTCTTCCTTATATTTCCCATTGATTATCTTTGTATAATGTATATATGCTTCGTTTGTACCACAGGAATCACATTTCATAATTTACCTCCTAACTATCTTAAAAGTATTAACAAAATATTTTTAAGTATATCTGCCCTAATGGAATTTCTCCCCTCCATAATTCTGGATAGAGAACTATCACTTATTGATACTTTTATTATCTCTTCTTCTCTTTTACTTATTAAATTTTCTTCATATAGTCTATCGATAATATGATAGGCTTTATTTTTTGATATTGAATCGCCAACAGAATTTATTATTATGTCAATGGCATCCTCATTATCTTCAATATAGACTTTTATAATTTTTATATACCCACCACCACCTCTTTTACTCTCTATATAATATCCCTTATAAGGAGTAAATCTAGTAGATAATACATAGTTTATCTGTGATGGTGAACACTCAAAATACTGGGCCATCTCGTTTCTTTGAATCTCTATTATATTGTCCTTAGCATCTTGAAATAGGTCATTAATAAATCTTTCAATAGTATTACTTAAACCAGGCATAATAACCTCCTTTGACTTTGACCTTCTTTGTCCTTCATCTTATTTTTATACCCTAACTTTCGTTAGGGTATTCAATTAATATTCTCTTATTTTATTATATTCATTATCTGATTTAATCATACTAACACTTCTATTGACTTTAACAAATGCAGAATCATATGTTGTATCTATTGTTACCCAATTTTCATCAATTAAAACTTCATTCCAAGCATGATATGTATTGATATCATTTTTGTAACCTTTAACTAATTTTGATGATATATCCAGAGATCTTAACATAGCAGCTAATAGAGATGAATAGTCATAGCATATACCTGATAGTGTTTTAAGTGTATTATCATTATTAGGTACATAATCATCACTTAATCCCTTGATTTTATCGAAATCGTAGGAAATATTATTTACTATATAATCATATATAGCTTGGACCTTTTCTTTATCAGTCACTAAGCCCGCCGTC
>CAZXWU010000082.1:4862-7688 GCA_964644495.1 uncultured Tissierella sp. | reverse complement strand
TCATATTCTACGCTACTATTAGCTACTTCATTTATCAGATTCATGTCCTTTTATTGTTATCATTATTAAATTACCAGTTTCGTCTAAGACTCCAGCATTACTAAAATCTAACTTCTCTATAATCGGCGTTACTATATGGGCAGAGCTTCTATTAGATATAAACTTATTAGCTCCATCTTTATATATGTTTGTAGCTGTTGTGTCTAATATAGCACTTTCATACGTCTTAAGAACATCAATAGCTAACACCAATTCGACTGCATTATTATCTTTATAAATCACATCATCAATAAAATAATAGCGGTCTAAAACATCAATATAACAGTAATTGCTGTCTATTTTAGTTTTACTTCTCACGGTAACATCTGGATTCAGAGTATTAAAATAGTCTTTAAGTGTGCCACTTAGTGATATAGTAGGAGTTAGTTCTTTGTTTACTGTATCTTTTCGACCTACATAGTTATATAATTGTATTGTTACCATATTGTTTTATAAAAAAAGGGAGGATGCAAAATAACACCCTCCCAAGTAATTAATCAATCATCATGCTATAAAGAATACCACAAAGTTTTCGTTTGTATCATTAAAGTAGCCAGCGTCAAACTTATAGTAGTTATTAAAGAATTCAGCTTTAGCGTTGTAATTGGTAGTAACACGTCTATCCAAATTAGTAACTCCTAATGCTTCACGGTCAAACATAACGCCTAACACTCCACTAACCTCTACCGCCTTACCAGAACTTGTTTTCACGTTGATAGTAGAAACAGAGTCAAAGTCATAAGCTTCACCGGTACCTTGCCAGCATGGTACTGTTTCTGCTTTAGGTAGTAGCACTTGGTCATTATGATAAGTGTCACTATATAAGTAAGTTTGTGCTGCTTTAGCAAAATCAGATAATAGCACCACGTGTAGTAACTCTTTAGGAGTGAATTTTTCAGTACCTCCTACATTAAATAGTGTACTTATACTTGCTAATCTATCAGTATAAAGACCCATTGTATAACTTGCAAAACGAATGAAATCAGGGTCAGTGATAGCATCTTTAGCTTCTAACGTTTTAGTAAAAGCTGTGTTATACAGATGTAATAGGTTTACACTTCTAACAGTCGATCCTACTGAATAATCTCCATCTGTGAATGCCTTTTTATCAGCTAACAAAGTTTCAGCGATCATATTGTTAATAGTACGCATGATTAAAGCATCAGTCTTTACAGTCATGGACTTATCAACTGCTGAATAGATCATCGAGATAAACCCGTTCAATTGTTCTGCTGAACTAAACGATTGTTTAACTTGTCTTTCAGTGATTGATACTGGTACTTCAAAAGTAACTTTACTATTAAAAAATTTGGCTTGTACAGATGGCTTATAGAATACATCTTGTGAGTATGTCTCACCGTCTGTTAAGTCCCATGAGTCATTTTCTGTTGCGTTAGGTATAGCTGAACTAATCTTTTGCAATACTGAGCCAAACTCCCATGCATCCATTAGGACACTTGGTAACTTACCTGAATAAGGACGGTTTACAAAAACCACCTTACCTACATGATTCACTAATGATTTAATATATCGATCCATAGCGTTTGCATTGAATACCGCATCGCCCATGTCGATAATACCAGTTAAATCTTCTTGTACTAAATCGGTTTTACCTAAAACCTCATCAGATACGCTATTAATAAGCGTGTAAATTTGTTTTACTTCCATATTGAATAATTATTTATAAATTGATACTGTTATGTCATTTATCAGGTCCTTAATGACCTTTTCTTTAATATTGAGTTCCCTCAATTCTATTTCCTCTGTAATAATCGTGCTAACAGATTTAGAACCTCTATTACCGCGTTCAGTACTCGTACTAGTTTTTTGTTCTTGCCATCCGGATTGATTAGCTCGAATCTCCTTACGTCCTCCTTCATACTCTTCGTCATTAAAATATTTGTTACTGTGTACTGTATCATCAGTCTTCTCTTCGTCTCTACTGGCGTGATCGGTACTTTCTATTTCACTAATTGTAGGTAGTAATACGTCGTACTCTGCCCTTAATGCACTTGCCTGTTTGATCCAGGCGTGTAGATTTATGCCTATAATAGACGATACTATAACATCCTTATTAGTTTCATTCATAGCACTTACTAATTCACGTTCGCCATACTTTAATAAGGCAAATCCTTCTATTGCATCACTGGGAGTGTCCCCAAATATTTGTTCATACTCAGCAGGATATTTGGCTTCGAATATATCGGTAAATATACCGTTACATAGTTCTTTATACTTCATCTTCTTTTAGTTTAGTTGGTTCATCAGTTCCATCTGTTGGATCTGGTTCGTCAGTCTCGACAGTTGCATCTGGATCTTCCGGCTCTCCCGTTTCATCTGTTTCGTATGTTTCCTCAGCTTCCACTGGATCTTCAGGCTCATCAGTTTCAACCGTAACCTCAATTTCAGTATCTTGATCATCTCCAGGTATATCATGTTCTAGTTCATTATGTGTTATTTGCCATGTACTGGCTAAATCTACTGTTATCTCCATGCCATACATTTCGTTGAGAGCATTAATGGCTAACTTACGTTCTGCCAGCATGTTATCTACGTACGGTAATAGGACGTCTATATTAAGACTCACTTCACTTGTATTAAGGCGTTCACGCTTCATGTTAAAGTTAGCATTTAGCCCTATGTCATTCAATAGTGATGCTTTATAATATTGGATCAACTCAATCAATTGTGATATTGGGACTGAATTGTTACTTTGTGTGCTATGAGTATTAACACCTTTGAAAAAAGCATTTTCTCCTATTATAGAGAAATCACCATCAACTATAC
>CAZXWU010000082.1:2086-4762 GCA_964644495.1 uncultured Tissierella sp. | reverse complement strand
AAAACATGCTGAGGCAAGGTATCAGGTAATCCCTCGTAGATAAACATACTTTGTGTTTTAGCCAGTGTGTTATCTATGAATTGAGTAACTGCCCGATCCTTATCTTTGATAAGTTTTTGATAATGAGTATATACATTATTTTTCATTTCTAGTTTCTTTAATTAGAGTGTATAACTCAGCTAATATCTTTGTATTGCCGTGTAGTGTTTCTCTTAATTCATCTATCGTTTTAGTATACCGGATAGACTGGTCACGTATTATATAAAATAGAATCCCACATACTACAATAGGGAATCCAACGCTACTAATTAATTCTATTATTGTATTAACATCCATGTCATTTATATTTTAGCCAAATATACTAATTCTTTCTAATAAACCACGATAAATATCATTTAATAGTGTTAATATTAGTTCTTACACTGTGCATTAGATAGTTTCTTACTATTTCACCTATTTCGTTATCCTGAAAGAACACTTTATCAGTAACAAAATACCTAGATACTTGCTGTTCAACATAAGTGGCATTACTGATCAATCTACGTTTGTAATTAGGCTTACCGGTCATATTCAGTGAATATATAAGCGAATTGTCTTCATCCTTAATTGGTGTAGTCTTAGCATGTATGTAAGTGAAATCTTGTCCCTGTGTCTGTATTATGTTACCCTGTAATATTGTGTCGTTGAACTTTATGTAGTAAACAAATAGAACATCTTTAGGTTTATACTTACATGGTAGATGAGGATAAACATCCAGTTCCCATTTACCAGCTGTAATCATTTGTAGATTTTGATTATCAAAGCTAAAGTACTTGTTACTGGCTTTTGATTCTACAATACTACTACAATACTCAACCGCCACCACTGCACCACCTTCTCCGAACTTGTATATATCAATTTCACCCTGCTCCATGGCACTAATTTGCTTCAACCCCATTTCGGTGAAGTATGGACAAAATTTATTTACTGTATTACCTAACATGAAGACCTTTACGTCATCACGTTGTCGTATTATAGTACTCAGCATGTTCATAAATAACATGAATTCATCAGGTAGATAGTATCTCCGTGTTAAGAACTCATCAAAAACAATAGTAGTAACATTAGGATAACTACTGCTCTTTTCGTGCTCCATCGCTGAAAGTGTAAATCCATAACAAAATGGCTTATCCTGTGGTTGTCGCTTACCAGTTTCACTATCATAGTAAGATAAAAACCACCGATTGCCCATGTGGAAAACTTCATTGAATTCACCACCACTAACTTCGGATATAAACCCATTAGCTACATGATTAGCAAATAATACTTCTGCTCTCTTGCTTCTTAAATCTTCACCCCATCGTCTGATGTAAGCCATTTGCTTCCCTGTTTTGATATAGTTTTCAATACCATGTTTAAGGGTGGCATAGGTCTTACCGTTGGATCGTTCACCGAATATGATATTATAGTCGGCATCTTTTTTTAGTATTTCATCTAGTTGATAATACTTAATTGGTTCTTTTTTCATTCTTCCTTAAATTTAATTCCTAATAAATAATTCAAATACATTACAGATATATTAAAGCTATATCCTGTTGGTTCAAGATGAACTCCACTTAACTCACCAAAATCATTCACTTCACCATTATAGTCTTTTACTAACCCATTTGTTTCATAGTCTATATAGGTATGTATGTTCTTGCCTGTTGCATCGGGAGGTATACGTAAATAGTTTCCGAACAAGTCAAATATATCATTCCCTTCAGCTTGTTCTGTTAGGTATGGTATAGCAGAGAACTTGTTCACTCCACTAACTGTCAATGAGTGCTTATACTTAACACCATTAACTTGTAAGGCATCATCCATCTCAATCATATACCGTTTAGCTCCTAATGTCTTAAATCGACTATACTGTCCTTCAAATTCCCACACTCCCAATGTTTTAGTGACTCCCTTGATGGTTAGTGGTTCACATAGTGAATATGGCAATTTGTGAAAAGAACATGCAGTTCTTAGTTTATATGCTAACTCGTTGTTATAATCTCTAAAATACTGCTGATACTTATCTCCATTAGTTATCTTTACGCTGTCAGTGTCACTATATACATAGTCATCCCCAATTGCTAATATAGCTGTAAATAAGTTTCTACGTGCGTATGCTGTAATATAGATCCCCCAGGCATAAAATAAGAACCTGTTCCGGGAGTTGTTATATTGGTATATTTTCTCCCGTTTCATATCATCACTTAGTTCTGTAGTTTCCCACTCCCCATTATAGGTGAATTCATCCCTTAGTGGATTAGTAACACACATCCCATAAGTAGAATTTAGCATCTCTTTACTGTTCTGATATTCGGATTCTCTACCAGCCACACCTTTTAGTTCCGTTTTCTTTTTGTATAGTTCTAGCACACTTTCAACAAACTGAGTAGGTAAATATCCTCTTTTATAGCAATACATTTCTCCTATTCGCATATCGTCCCATGTGTAGAACTTACTTATAATGTCAAAATCTATTTCAGTGATCGTAGTGGCTATTCTAGTGGCTCCTACGACACGTCCATTATTTTCTGATACATTCTCTTTGATAAAACATTTCGATGCACTAATGGGATTATCATTCACTTGTTGGGCGAATATATTAGTGAACTCAATGTCAAATACACAACAATATTTTTCTATTAGAAATTCAAAATG
>CAZXWU010000082.1:0-1986 GCA_964644495.1 uncultured Tissierella sp. | reverse complement strand
GTGAGTGGTGTAGTTTTATGTCTTATTAAGCTATAATCTAAATCACCTACCATTTTAGCAACCTTATACTTCATTAGCTGTTTACTCACATTCGCAAGTGAATAGCCAGAAAGTAAATAGCTACATCTGAATTCTATAAATGTATCTGTAATAGCATATAGAGGTTTACGGGCATCCAGACTGAATATTTTGTCCCATTCAAACCTATTGCGTATGAACTGAAATTCATAACTGAGATTGTGCACATAAACAATTATCCGTTTCTTGGCAGATAATTTTAATCGTTCACTTAATCGGTTCATGACTGTTATAAATTCGTCCCATGTACGTCCCAAGATAACCGCTCCGTTGATCCCCAATTGCCATATATACATGATAGCAACCTTTTCCATCTTGGGATCATCCAGCTTCTGAACTTGTTCGTATGTGTAAGTGTCTCCGTTCAAATCTCTATAAAAAGATGAGGTTTCAATGTCGAACGCTAAAGGTATGTTATACACTCTTGTCCCCTTATTATTACCTATTAAGTCTTTATCACTAATAAGGAGATCTATAACTGTATCAATTTGTGCTGGAGTATAAACAGCACCATTAGGATCGTATTTTCTCATTTGTTATACTTATTAAAGCTGTTAAGCTGTTTTCTAATCATTCTGTCTAACCTTTCTTGTTCTTTTAGTACTGTGTCGGCAGCTTTATCTATTTCATCATCAATAGCTTTTTGTAGCTGGAATGCTTCACTTTCTATTTGATCCGATATATCTTTACTTTCAGTTTCTAACTCTCCAGTAAAGTCTTTATATCTCATTAAGTACCGTTCTACAAAATTACTATCACTAATGGATGAAAGTTTAGTATTTAGAGACTTACTCATTAGTTCAAATTCTTGGTCGGTTAGGTTGTATACATCTTTTAAGTGTCTGTTATACTCACGTAACCCTGTTAGTGTCCCTGTTGGTTGTCTTAAGAATGAAATAGCTTTAGCATATTCTGTTTTTAATGTTTGCCAGTCATGTCGCATACCGAACTTAGTGTAGCCTCTTATTTCTCCCTTATTCAAAGCTGAAACAGCAGGTGATAATAACCCTGAACGTTCTATATTTTGTATACGACGGTTAGCCATTTGAAACACTCGTCTAATCTCTTTTCTATTTTCTGGTGATGATGAGGTAGACTGTAGTATAGCTTTTTTAATCTGTTGTTTAGTGGTCTTTTTGAAAGTACCACTTGAAAAAATTATCTTTATCTTACCCATAGCATTTAGATTAAAAGGGAGTAGCACATATAGCACTACCCCCTGATTGATTTATAAATTGGCAAAATTGATCGAATAGCACTCCTTACCGTGACTTTCGTACGTGTATATGGTAAACCCTGCCTTACCATCTTTTATCATCTGTACGAGCTCTGGATCATCTAATATGGTCTGAAAGGTCTTCGCCATGTGCATCGGTATGTTTATCAATGCCTGATACTTCACGTTGATAACAACTGGCGTAAGCCCAAACGGTGACTTACTAATAAATACTCCGTCAATGGCATGTATTGTGTCCCTACCGCCATGTTTTTTACTCTTGTAAAGGTCTGCTAATCTAATGTAGTCAAAATCAGCTGTGTCTACGTCGAATGCTGGTTTGTTTAGTTTACTTGTAAATGTACTCATAATGATTAATTGTTATTGTTGTTTATACTTGTGGCCTCTGCAATAAGCTCCAGTACCCACCTTTTAAATCTGTTTACTCGCATTAAGTGCTTATCTCTCTTACATATATATTCACTTTGTAATAGCTTATCTAAAGCTTCTATACAGAGGTTAGCGTCTTTGATAAATTGTTCTTCCATATTGTTTTGTTTTTGATATAAGCAAATGTACTAATTATTCTATCAATACATCGAACTATATAGTTAAAGAAGATTAAATAGTAGTTATTTATTATTTTAACGTTATCGTTAATAGCTCTACAACAAGGTGTGCATATAGCCTAA
>CAZXWU010000081.1:0-7712 GCA_964644495.1 uncultured Tissierella sp. | reverse complement strand
AAAGAAGCGTTGATTTCTTTAGGGTCAATCTCAGGTGCATCCTTGATTATTGATATCACCATACCTGCCATAGCTCCACCTGAAAGTATTGCTACTATTAATAAAACTATAAGAAATATTTTGAGTCCTTTGCCAAATGTAAATTTATTTTTCTTATCTTTTTTCTTTCTTTCTCTATTGTTATTATCAGTCATTTTTTCCTCCTTAATATTAAAGGTCTAGAACAAACTAATTATACCATAGTTTTTAAATAATGTTAACAAACTTAATTAGCAATCAGTTTACAATATGATTACAATTTGAGGACTGGGCTTTTTCCCTATTTTAGTGGTATAATATAGTAAAATAACTGTCAAATGGATGTGATAGATTGAATAATAAGGATAAAAGTTTTGAAAGGGTTTTGATTGTAGGTGTAGAATTAAACAATGATTCAATTGAAATAGAAATCTCATTAGATGAATTACAGGAATTAGTTACAGCAGCGGGAGGCCTTGTTGTATCAAGGGTATCACAGAAGAGAGATGCAATAAATGCAGCATATTTCATAGGTAAGGGTAAGGCGGAAGAGATAAAGCTATACTGTGAAGAATTGGATATAGATACTGTAGTTTTCAATGATGAACTATCAGGGGCGCAGATTAGGAATCTAGAGAAGCTTATAGATAAAAAGATTATTGATAGAACTAATCTAATACTAGATATCTTTGCAATCAGAGCATCATCTAAAGAAGGTAAGCTTCAGGTAAAATTAGCTCAGCTAAAATATCGTTTGCCTAGACTAGTTGGTATGAGAGACTATCTTTCCAGAGAGGGTGGAGGCATAGGTACTAGAGGCCCAGGAGAGCAAAAGTTAGAAACTGATAGGAGACATATCCTAAGGGAAATTAATAACATTGAGAAACAGCTTAAAGAGGTAGAAGCCAATAGAGACATTACTAGAAAGAGAAGGAGCAGATCAAACCTTCCCATTGTTGCCTTAGTAGGCTATACAAATGCTGGAAAATCAACTCTACTAAATATCTTAATGGATAATGATGAACACCATATTGGTAAGGAAGTCTATGTAGAGGATATCCTCTTTGCTACCTTGGATACCTCATTGAGACGTGGTAGACTACCCAATGGCCAGGGATACTTACTCACTGATACAGTAGGTTTTGTATCAAAGTTGCCAACTCATTTAGTTGAGGCCTTTAAGGGTACCTTGGAAGAAGCTAGATATGCAGATATGCTTCTTCATGTTGTAGATGGATCAAACAAGGACATCGATATTCAAATCAAAACAACCATGAATATACTGAAGGATTTAGATGTATTAGACAAACCAATTATCACTGTATTTAACAAGATGGATAGGATTGACATTGCTAGCATAATTTATGATAGTAAATATGTTGAAGACAAGATATTTATTTCTGCAAAAAATAATGTAAACATAGACAAGTTAAAGGACTTAATCCAAGATAGGTTACCTCAAGAGTTTTCCCATGTACTTATGAGGATACCTTATGAAAACCAATCAATAGTAAACTATATAATGAATAATTATGAAACACAAAATTTACGTCATGAAGAAGATGGGACATATTTAAATTTAGCTATCAATTCTATTGATATGGGTAGATATAAAGAATATATAATAAACAATGACAAAGGAGAGGATGCAAATGATAATTAGAGATTGTGCAGGAGGAGTAGTGTTTAATGGTGATAAGGTATTGATATTAAAAAACGAAAAGAATGAGTGGGTTTTACCAAAGGGTAAAATCAGAAACGGCAACCTACCATTTGAAACTGGACTAGAAAGGGTCAAATATGAGGCAGGAGTTGAAGCAAGGATAGTTTCATCAGCTGGTGAGACTGCTTATGAATTCTTCTCTATTACAAGAAATGCTTCTGTTAATAATAGAATAATATGGTTTATAATGGAATCAGCTAATGAAGAATATAGTATCAATGAAGAAGAGGGCTTTTCTGATGGTGGATATTTTACTATTGATGAAGCTATGGACTTGGTAACCTATAGTCAAGATAAATCATTGGTTTCCTTATCACATAAGAGATATTTGGATTATAAAGAATATGAAAAGAAGCTTGAATTAGCATAAAGGAAGATACTGAGAGGAAGAGACTAATGAAAAATAATTATCGATCTGTATTTGCCTATGGTGAAGATGAGGTAATTATTAACAAATCAAAGTTTATAGGTTATGCAGCACCAATTGAGTCTGAAGAAGAGGCTCTTGATTTTATAGATAAGATAAGCACAAAGCATAGGGACGCAACTCACAATGTATATGCATATGTAGTAGGTGAGAATTCTAACACTCAAAGGTTTAATGACGATGGCGAACCATCAGGTACTGCAGGTATACCAGCCCTGGAGGTTATAAAAAAAGAAAACTTAAGAAATGTAGTAGTAGTAGTTACTAGATATTTTGGTGGTATAAAGCTAGGAGGGGGAGGCCTTATTAGAGCCTATACTAGAGGAGCTAAGATTGGTCTAGAAGCTGCCAGAATAATTGATATGGTTCTTCATAGGAAATTAAAAATTAGGCTTGACTATACCCTCTATGGCAAGATAGAAAACCATCTATTGGTAAATGAATATGTAGTTGATGATACTACATATGATTCCAGCGTGAATATCACTATTTGTGTAGATTATGAGGAAGTTGATCAATTTATCCAAACCTTTACAGATCTATGTAGCGGAAATTTAGAAATACAAGAATTAGAGCTTTTACACTTGCCAGTGTTAAATGGTAAGAGATTAACTTAATTTTTTAGTGAGAAATTAGACATATAATGGATTTTTACTAAGAATAGTAGAGAAAACATATAATATTAGAAGACAAAGGATAGATTAACTCTTATCCTTTGTTTTTTTGAAGAATTCATATAGGCCAATTACCAAGAGAAAGATTCCAAAAAAGGTCCTTAGTATATCTTCTTCAATTTTTATTGCAATCATTGATCCTATCAAAGCACTTACAATTCCACCTATGATGATTGGCTTTATATATTGACTTTCTATATTACCTTGTTTTTTGTGTGTAATTATGGCAACAGCTGATATAGGTAAGAATACTATTAAATTAATACCTTGAGCTTGTATTTGAGATAGTCCACTAAATAAAACTAAAGAAGGAATTAAGATGGTTCCTCCTCCTATACCCATACCACTTATAATACCTGAAAGAAATCCTATAAAAACTAATTTCATGACCAAATCATCCTTATGGCAGTGTATATGATTACACTACCAAATATTTTACGTAAATATTTTACTGGTATTTTTTTTAAGAAATTTGCACCTAGATAAGACCCTGCTATACCACCACTAGCTACATACAAGGCTAGATCAAAGGGGACCTTATTATTGAATAGGTATACAAGGACACTGATAATTGATAAGGGCAAAATAATAGGAATTGCAGTAGCGTGGGCCTTGTGGTCTTTTAGTTTAAGTAAAAACACTAATGATGGAACAATAATAGTTCCACCGCCAGAACCAAATAGGCCATTGACTAAACCAGCAACTACTCCGATAGCTACTAACTTGTATTTATTATTGTCCATAGCTGGCTCCTTTGTGTTATAATTGTAAAAGAATATATCAGTATTAATTTCACCAGATAGGTGTTAAGATATACATTTATAAAATTTGGAGGTATTTATATGAGTGATGTTCAATTAATTGTTGATGCACTGGTGACATGGTTGAGGGAAAAAGTAGATAAAGCTGGAGCGAAGGGACTTGTATTTGGTTTAAGTGGTGGAGTGGACTCGGCAGTGATGGCTGCTTTAGCAAAGTTGGCTTTTCCAGACAATTCTTTAGGGATTATCATGCCTTGCCATAGCGACCCAATAGATGAAGATCATGCAAACTTGCTTGCCAAGGCACTTAATCTAGATACAGAAAATGTTGACTTGACACCTAGCTTTGATACTATGATTGGTTCATTAAAAATGTCAGATAGCAAATTGGCTCTTGCCAATATAAAGCCTAGGCTTAGAATGACCACCCTGTATTACTATGCTCAAGATCTTAATTACCTAGTAGCTGGGCCAACTAATAAATCTGAATTTATTACCGGATACTTTACCAAGCATGGGGATTCGTCTGTAGATCTCCTTCCCCTAGCGGACTTTGTTAAAACAGAGATATGGAAACTGGCTTCATATTTGAATATACCAGATCTAATTATAGATAAGGCACCTTCAGCTGGACTGTGGGAAGATCAAACAGATGAGGATGAGATGGGATTTTCCTACCAAGTACTGGATACCTATATCAAAATAGGGGATGCAGAAGATAATATTAAGAAAGAAATCCAAAACATGTACAATAGGTCTAGTCATAAACGTGAATATCCTCCTATTTTTAAGAGAGATAAAAATTAGATGAAATAAATATTGGGCTGTGATATTATATATTGGTTATTATATTAAGGAGAGTGAAATTTAATGGCAGGTCATTCCAAATGGAATAATATTAAGAATAAAAAAGGAAAAGAAGATGCAAAAAGAGGTAAAATATTTACTAAATTAGGTAGATATATTATGGTGGCGGCTAAAGAGGGTGGATCTGATCCTGAATACAATCCAGCTCTTAAAGCGGCTATAGATAAGGCTAAGGCAGCAAATATGCCAAATGATAATATAGATAGGGCTGTCAAAAAAGGCTCTGGAGAACTAGGTGCGGATAACTTTGAAGAGATTATCTATGAAGGCTATGGTCCTTCTGGAATTGCAGTTTTTGTGCAATGTCTAACAGATAATAGAAATAGAACTGCTCCAGATATTAGACATGCATTTGATAAAGCAGGTGGCAATATGGGCCAATCAGGTTCTGTTACCTTTATGTTTGATAGAAAAGGTATTATTGCAATTGAAAGAGCTGACTCAATAGATGAAGACGAGTTAACTATGCGAGCTATAGAACTAGGAGCAGAGGATTTTGAATCCGAAGAAGCAGGATTTGAAATAACTACAGCACCTGAAGATTTTGCTAGTGTTAGAAATGGACTAGCAGAAGCAGGATATGAGTTCGCAATGGTTGAGCTTTCATACATTCCTCAAACCACTGTTGAATTAACTGATTCAGAAGATATAAAAAACATGGAAAAACTTATAGATATGCTTGAAGATAACGATGACGTCCAAGAAGTTTATCACAACTGGGAGATAGCAGAGGAAGAGTAGAATATAATTATAAACAATTAAATATAAAGTAAATCTAAGAACCTTTTTATGCTTAACATATAGAAAGGTTCTTTTTTATGGTTTTCCATCCAGATTTTGCATAGGATCTGAAGGATAAAACAATGATAAACTTTAAGTAAAATAAAATAAATAATTTTCTAACAATTGTATTTGGGAAAAGAGCTAAAAATGCAAGTTTATTTAAACTAACTTTTAATTTTCTAAAAATATATTAAAAATACTGTTGACATATTAGGACAGTATAATATAATATATGCTATAAGGAACTTAGTTCAGTATAGTGAAAGGAGAATATATAAATGAGTCAAAAAATTAAGGTTGCAATAATTGGACCAGGAAACATTGGTACTGATTTAATGTACAAAGTAATGAGAAGTAAAAACCTTGAAATGTCTGCTATGTTAGGAATTGTAGAGTCAGAAGGTTTGAAAAGAGCTGCAGGTTTAGGTTTTATCACATCAACTGAGGGAATAAACTACTTGGAGAAAAACCCAGAGGTAGCTGATATAGTATTTGATGCAACAACAGCTAAGGCACATTCAGATTTTAATGCACCACTATTAGAAAAACTTGGAAAGATTGCTTTAGATTTAACACCTGCAGCTGTAGGGAAAATGGTTTCACCTATGGTAAATATGCAAGAAGCATTGGAAGTTAGAAATGTAAACTTGATCACTTGTGGTGGACAAGCAACGACACCGATTATATATACAATTGGAAAACATGTAGGTATTGAATATGCAGAAATAATCACTTCAGTAGCAAGTAAGAGTGCTGGACCAGGAACTAGAAAAAACATTGACGAATATACACGTACTACTGCAAGAGCGGTTGAAAAATTAACTGTTGCAGATAGATGTAAGGTAATGACAGTATTCAATCCTGCTGTACCAGAAGTAGCTATGAGAAATACAATCTACATAATACCAAAAGGTGAAGTAGATATAGAAGCAATCGAAAAAGACGTTAAAGAAATGGCTAAAATGATTCAAGAATATGTACCAGGATACGAGCTTACTATGTCACCAAAATTAGAAAAAGGAATAATAGCTACAACAGTTTCAGTAGAAGGGGCAGGGGATTTCTTACCGCCTTATGCAGGAAACTTAGACATAGAAACAGCATCAGCAGTAAAGATTGCAGAATTATATGCTGAAAACATGTTGAAAGGAGACTTATAGAATGCAAAAGATTAAGTTAATTGATACAACTTTAAGAGATGGTAGTCATGCTGTTCATCATCAATATACAGTTGAACAAATCGAAAACATCTGTGAAGGTCTAGAGAAAGCTGGTGTTTATGCAGCAGAAGTTGGACATGGTGCAGGTATTGGTGGTTCAATATTAAGCTATGGTTTTGCTAAACATACTGACGAAGAAATGATAAAAGCTGCTAAGTCCAAGTTAAAAAATACAAAATTAGGAACACTATTAGTACCTGGATTAGGTACAATGGAAGATTTAAAAGCTGCAGCTGGATATGGTTTAGATATGGTTAGAATTGCAGTACACTGTACAGAGGTAGATGTTGCTGAACAACATATAGGACTAGCAAAAGAACTTGGTTTAGAAACAATACTATTCTTCATGATGAGTCATATGATATCAGCTGAAGAATTAGCACAAAATGCTAAACTAGCTGAAAGCTATGGTGCAGACGTTATATACTTTGCAGATTCATCAGGATATATGACACCTGTTGATATTCAAGAAAGAGTTAAGGCAATTAAATCAGTAGTAAGTATACCAGTTGGAGTTCATACACACAATAACCTAGGACTAGGCGTTGGTAATGCAATAGCAGGTGCACAAGCTGGTGCTGACTATCTAGATGGTGCATTAGAAGGACAGGGTGCTGGTTCAGGTAATGGTAATATGCAAGCTATTGCAGCAGTACTTAACAAAATGGGATATGAAACTAATGCAGATATTTATGAACTACTAGAAGTTGGGGAAAAATATGTACGACCACTTGTACAAAATTCATTAGAAATAACCAATGATTCTGTAATGCTAGGATATGTTGGTATTTATTCAAGTTTCCTATTAGAAGTTAAAGAAGCTTCCAAAAAGTTTAATATACCTTCAAGATTGATATTTGAAGAATTAGGAAGAAGAAAAGTTGTCGGTGGACAAGAAGACCAAATATTAGATATTTGCTATAAGATTTTAGAAGATAGATAATCAACCTAAATTATGAGAGGAGACATATAAATGGGCAATATGAGAAGTAGTTTAGTTAAAGATGGTGCTATACGTGCATCGCAAAGATCACTATTAAAAGCAACAGGATTATCAAATGAAGATCTTAAGAAACCATTAATAGGTGTAGTGAACTCTTTTAATGAGGTGAATCCAGGGCATATACACTTAAATGAGATATCAGACTTTGTAAAACAAGGTGTTGCAGCTGGTGGCGGAATCCCACTTGAATTCCCAGCTATAGCAATATGTGATGGTATAGCTATGGGACATATGGG
>CAZXWU010000080.1:0-7755 GCA_964644495.1 uncultured Tissierella sp. | reverse complement strand
CATCCAAAAATAGGGGCACTCCCTGACTATGATCAGCATCAAAATGGGTGATAAAAAGTCCATCCAAAGAATCTACCCCTAGCTTGTTTAAATAAGCTAGGGTAATCCCTTCAGCAATATTATAATCACCGAAAAAGCTACCTCCAGTATCCATTAGATAATCAGCTCTCTTAGTCCGAATTAGTATGGAGTCACCTTGGCCTACATCTATAAAATGTATCTCTACTAGATCATTATTTGCTATGGTATAGATATTTACTAGGGTCAAAACTATTAAATATACACATATAGTCTTCACTATAGACTTGTCCAACTTTCTTAAATCTATCTTTCCAAATATGATAAACAGGATAATATAAAAAATAAATATAGTGATAATCTCTGGAGAAAAAATCTTTATCCTATCTATGCTCAAGCCCTGTAATCCACCTATTATCAATTCTACAAAATTCAATACAGAGTCAAGTATAGAGCCAATCAATGGATTTATTAATGGAAAGTACATAAAGACAATCATCATAAACCCAAGGACCAGACCAATAGACATAATAGGTATGATCAATAGGTTGGCAACGATGGACAAGGGATTTATCACATTGAAATAATATGCTTGAAAAGGTAGTAGTCCTATTTGTACACCAAGTATAGTGGCCAAAGAACCTATAAGCTTTGTCTGACCATATGGATACCATCTATGCCTTATGCTTTGAGAAAAAATAATTATAGAAAAAGTAGCAGCAAAGGACAATTGAAATCCCACATTAAATAGATAATATGGATTGATCAATAGGAGGACAAACATGGCAAAACAAAGGGAGTTTATAGAATCATAGGGTTGGTGGACCAGTTTAGATAGATAAAGAAGAGAAAACATCAAGTTTGCCCTAAGTATAGATGGTGGAAAACCTATCAAATATCCATAAACCCATATGGTAAGTAGGGTGATTACCACATTGAACCTTGATTTGACACCCATATTAGACAGAATAAGGTATATAAAACCCGAAATAATTCCAATATGTAGTCCTGATACTGCTAATATATGTGCCAAGCCCATGTCCCTATAGGTATCCACATGCTCATCCCTTAGATAGGAGGATTGTCCTAAAAATATGGAAGTCATTAGACCTGCATTGTCTTCATTTAAATATGTATAAAATACCTCTTCTACACTACTAGTAAATCCAGCCTTGACCCTATAGCCTAGACCTATATCCTTTCCATCTGAGCCTTTTATGGAATGTTCTTTGATAGACATTGTAGTATATATTCTATCAGTCATTAAATTTAGCCTATAATTAAATAGTTTTGGATTAGTGTTTTCCTTAGGCAGCTTTAAGACTCCATCAAACTCTACCCTCTCACCCAGCTGGAAATATTTATTTCCAGATAAGTTTAGGACCATCATTTCCTTGGCAATAGGCCTAGAATCGACATAATCTACGGAAATAATATATTTTTCGAAAGCCTCATCCTTAGTAACGACCTCATGAATAGTTCCAGAGAAATCCATTCTCAAATCCAAATAATTCACAAGATTGGACCTTACACCATTTTGCCCAATAAAAATCCCAAATAAAAAGAATAAAAGTAGTATTATACTTTGATTTAAAGGATTCTTTATTATATTATATACTAAAGCCATAATAGTAAATATTAGGAAAATAAATAAGATACTACTTGCTATAGTATAATAATGAGCAATCAATATTCCTAAAACAAAAGGTATCAAAAGAATAATAAATGGTTTGTTCATATATATCTCCTGTAAATATGACAAATTTAGTATTTATTTTATTATAGCATAGATTTTAATTAAGGAAATCAATTTATATAAATCAAACAATGAAAGGCTTGGTGAAGATTATGACATATAAGGTGTTTATGGACAATCCTTATTTAAAAGAATTAGACGGCAAGATAATAGACAAGGAATTTAAAGACAATAAATCCTTCATCCAACTGGATAGGACCATATTTTATCCAGATTTGGCAGGTGGGCAGCCTATGGATTATGGTAGTATCAATGGGCTAGAAGTCCTAAATGTTTATGAAGAGGGAAACTCGATTATCCATGTGGTAAAAGGTGATCTGACTACAGCCAGGGTACATATGCAGATAGATTGGGATAGAAGGTTTGATATGATGCAGCAACATTCAGGAGAACACCTACTAGCCTCCTCCTTTTATAGACTATTTAATACAAATATTTTAGGCATCCATATAGGAAATGAATTCAATACCATAGACATAGGCAAGCCATATCTAACCCAAGAAGAAGCCTCTCAAGTAGAATACCTAGCTAATAAGTTAATCCACTCTAATTTTAGAGTGAAAGCCTATACAGTAAGTCGAGATGCCCTATCTAGGATACCCCTGAGAAGGGACTCTGATATAGACGACGAAAACATTCGAATCATAGAGATAGACAATATTGACTATATCGCCTGCTGTGGTACCCATGTATCAAACACTGGGGAGATAGGTATGATAAAAATCCGAAGATGGGAAAAATATAAGGGCAATATCAGGGTAGAATTCATCTGCGGTGGTAGGACCCTCAATGACTACTCCTGGAAAAATATCTACATCAATGAAATAGGATCTCTCCTATCTGCCAAGGACAGTGATGTCCTAGATAAGGTCCATCAACTTTATGATGCAAAAGAAGCCTCAGACAAGGAAAATAGATACCTGAGGGAAGACCTATACAAGCTAAAGGGTCAAGCCCTACTCTCAGAAAGCACAGAGGAAAATGGAGTAAAATATGTAATTAAAGAGTTTCATGACAAAGATTCAAAAGAAGTAAATTTAATCTCATCTAATCTAAATAAAGAAAATCAAAAACTTGTACAAATATATTCTATTATCAATCAAGGTAAAGGACAATTTATAATCACTAGGACTAAGGACCTAGATATAAATCTAAAGAAAATATTTGATAATATATCAAAGAAGATTATCCTCAAGGGTGGAGGAAGTCCACAGATGGTCCAAGGGACCTCAACACCTCCTATAGTTAAAAAAACTATGGTTATGTTCGAGAAGGAGATAAAGGAAAATATATAGTTGTCAAAAATAATTAGAGGCAAGGGATAAATACCAAATACCCTTGCCTCCTTCATTTCTATTTTTTTATATTAGATGGGCAAGTCTTTGCCTGAGCACAGCCAGAACATTTGACCCCATTTTTCTTATCTTTTCTAAGCTTTGCTACAGCTAAAGCTACAATGGCAATTATAATTACTAGAACAATAATATCTCCCATATTATACAGTCCCTTCTATATTCACAGAAACTCTCTTTTCATTTTTTCTAATCAGATACATAATTATGCTAAAGAAAAGTCCTACTATCAAGAGTCCTGGTATAGTAGCCTCACCTAATGCACCAGTTGTAATAAGGGTACCTATTTGATATACAAAATATGCTACAGTATAGCCCATACCAAATTGGAATCCAACACCTGCCCACAGCCATTTTTTGCTATCCAACTCAGCATTCATAGCCCCAATAGCTGCAAAACATGGTGGGGTAAATAGGTTGAACATCAAGTAAGCTAGTGCTGCAGTTGAAGTAAGACCCATGACAGAAGCTACTTCATTTGCTCCTGAAACTAGGGCAAATTCTTCAGCATTTATAAAGTTGTTGATACTATATACAACAGCCAGAGTCCCAACCACATTTTCCTTAGCTATAAACCCAGTAATAGCTGCTGCAGCCAATTGCCATACCCCAAATCCAAGTGGTACAAGTAACAAGGCAAATGGACTTGCAAGACCAGCAAGTATACTGCTAGACTCCATACCCTCTTCTACTAGAGTAAGGGACCAATTGTAGGTCTGCATTATCTGTACTACTAAATTAGATACAAGAATAATAGTAGCTGCCTTAACTACAAAAGCTTTTCCTTGGGACATCATAGATACAAAGGCCCTCTTAAGACTAGGAACCCTGTATTCAGGAAGCTCCATTATAAAGTAAGACTTTGATGGTCCCTCATTGGTAATCCTCTGGATCAATAAAGCACCACCTACAATAATTCCTATAGCTACAAAATACATCAAGGTACCAACCCAGGCTGCATCCTGAAAGAATACTCCTGAAAACAGAGCAATGACAGGAAGCTTAGCTCCACAAGGCATAAACGGAGTCAACATGGCAGTAGTTCTCCTTTGTCTATCATCCCTTATAGTCCTAGTAGCCATTATTCCAGGAATAGCACATCCAGTACCCATAATCATAGGAATAATAGATTTTCCTGAAAGACCAACCTTCTTTAAGTGCCTATCCATTACTATGGCAACCCTAGCCATATATCCACTGTCTTCTAGTAGAGCTAGTAGAAAAAATAAAACCATAATCAATGGCAGAAAGCCAACTACTGCACCTACACCGCCTATAATTCCATCCAATAATAATGTTTTAAGTATAGGAGATATAGCTTCCCCCATGATTCCATCAGCAAGACCATACAAAGCATCTATTAGGCCAACAAAATAATCTGCTAAGAAAGGTCCAAGATAGGTTTGAGAAATAGAAAATACTATATAAATAATTGCAGCGAATATTGGAATTCCCCAAACCTTATGTCCAACAATACGGTCTATAGCGTCATGCCTAGTCTGCTTATTAGATTCTATTTTCCTTGATTCAACCTCTTTGACTATCTCATCTACCCTTGCAAATCTCTCACGTTCTACCTTTGTAAATTCATCATGACTAGATCTATCTCCACTGCCTAAATCCAAGGGGGCTTTCTGTATGGTCCCTTTCACATCTATGGCCCTTTGAATAAGGTCAGTCAAACCCTCACCCTTGATAGATGCAGTCTTGACCACTTGACAGCCCAGTATCTCTCCTAGCCTCTTGTGATCAATCTCTATACCTCTCTTACTCAGAAGATCAACCTTGTTGAGGGCTACTACCACAGGTAGGCCTGTTTCAAGAAGCTGGGTCGTAAAGATAAGGCTCCTATTTAAATTTGTAGCATCTACAATATTGATTATGACGTCCGCCTCAGCATTCTTGATAAAATCACTAGTAATACTCTCCTCTGATGTAAAGGGAGATATTGAATAAGCACCCGGTAGGTCAACTGCCCTAATCCTCTCACCAGATTTAATTAGATCAGATTTTACATATCCTTCTTTTTTGGCTACAGTAACACCAGGCCAATTGCCTACGTGTTCTATTTCTCCAGTTATCGCATTAAAAAAAGTGGTTTTCCCACTGTTTTGATTTCCCGCAAGTGCAATCCTCATAAACTTCTCCTCCATTATAAGTAGTTAGCCAAGGCTAACATTTAAACCATAAAAATATCCAAACCTATATAAGAATAGATCTGGCTAAGTCAGTATCGATACAATATCTGGCATCCTTGATATTGACGATGTAGTTGTCTGCTAATACGGAAATCAGAGTGATTCTTTCTCCTTCAAAACAACCAAGAGAAAATAAAAAGTTCTCCATTTCCTTATCGTCAGTTGTTATGGACTTGATTTCATATGTATGATCAATATCAGCCCCAGATAAATTAGATACCACTTCCCTATCAGCTTTAATAGCCTTTCTACCAAATAATTTACTAAATATAGATAATTCCATAATGACCTCCTACTTTATATTGATAACAATTTTATTTACTATTAAGATATCCCTCTATTGCATCAAGCATGCCTTCTGTAATCACATGTTCCATTCTACATGCATTTTCGTCAGCATCTTCAGGCGACAAGCCCAATGATTCTTCCAAAAATTTTGTAATATATGAATGTTTCATGTAGACCTTCTTTGATGCTTTGAGACCTTTTTCTGTAAGATTAATATTACCATAGTGCTCTTTTATTATATAACCTTCATCCTTGAGATTATTGGTTGCCTTGGTGACAGAAGGTTTTGTGATTCCAAGCTCTTTGGCAATTTCACCCACATGAGCATGACCATGATCTTTTTCAAGAAGATAAATGGTCTCAAGATACATTTCCATTGATTCACTTAAACTCACAAGGCAGCATCCCCTTCATAAATATTAGCTTAGGCTAACATTTTAAATATATCACTTAGACTTAATATTGTCAATATATTTAATATATTTTTTCGATATAATTCTCAAGCCTAAATGAAGAATTTCTACATTTAAATACATTCAAGATTCTTCACTCAGAACTTCTATCTTACTATATACATATATTGTTAATAAAAGAATAATAGGAGGTAAACCATGGAGAAATGGCTTTGGAGTTTAAAGACAAATAATCCTCAGGAAGGCTATGAATTAGCTATTTTGCTTTCGCAAAAAGGAGTACAATATACACAAACATCCGAGGAAGTCCGTAGAGTACTAAGACCACAATATGCCCATGACGCAGATAGTCTAATTGCTGTATCACAAGTCGTGGCTATAAATTTTCAAACAGTAGCAGCTGCAAATAATTATTGGAAAGATCAGTATTATTATTAAGAGAACTAAATAATAGTGGGGACCGACACAGAGGTCGGTCCTTACTGAATCATTATCTAATTAGATAGCCGTAATTCTTATATGCCTTATCAGCTAAGTTTTTTATAAAGCCATGTGTTGATGGTGCCTTTGTTTTTAATATTTCATTATGCTCATCTGATAAATAGTAGTATGCAAAACATTCTGCGAAATACTCCTCAGGGTATTCTCCTGTATAGTCATCATTTGCAAATATGATATTTGTTTCTTGTTGCCATATATCTAAAAATTCATTTTTTTGACTGATCTTATTAAATATTACCAAATCTACGGTATGAGCTATCTCGTGCAACTCTAAATTTAAAGATCCATGATGCTCACCTGGTTCACTATAACCAATTCTTATAGCTACGTCATCGTCTGCCAACCCTGAAACATCCTCCCAAGTATATTCCTCACCCCACCCCCTTGGGTTTTGCCCCTTTAAGTATGAATATTTTGGTATATCAGTTATTAAGCCGTTTGTTAAATATATGGTGGTTTCATTAGCTTCTAGTACTTTTAGCAAGGCATAATCCAAGTTACTTATTCTACTTATAATTTTTTGTACTTCCTTTTCGTCGTAGTCCTTTATAGGTAAATTTACCATCTTATCTATAACTTCCCCTTTACCTATTACTTCTTTAACATCTAATTGCTCATTTAGATTCTTTAAATAATTATCTATTTCTATGAGTTGAACTAATTGATTATTATTTTCTTCTAGTTCTTTTCTTAATTGGTAATTTAAATGTAATTTATCAGCCTCTGTAGTTACTTCTGCCACTAATGTTGAAAAGTCTACCGGTTCAGGTTCTATTACTTCTGGTTCTTCTATGTCACTTAATGTTAGTTTAAGTTCCCCTAAATCCCAGTTAAACTCTTTGTCGGTAGTATTCTCTATATGTTTTAATGGAATATATACTATGTCTTCATATATTAAGGTTTTTACTTCATCAGTCTTACCGTTAATGTCTAAAGTAATGTTTTCAACTATGTCCTCTGCCTTAATTATTGCTTGTAATTCAGTTACCTTATTATGTTGATAAAGCAATATAGTAGTCAATAATAAAATACATAAAATAACTATGCTAGATTTAATTTTTTTCATGTTTTACTCCTTGATGTATATTTTTTTGCAAAGGGAAGGCTAGTCCCTACTGTATCCTCAATTACCTTAGACCATACATCTATACCTCGTTTAATAAAGTCCTCTAAAATTTGATGCATAATCTTTAATTGCAAAGAAATACCATCATAATTATCTTCTATAT
>CAZXWU010000079.1:5928-8063 GCA_964644495.1 uncultured Tissierella sp. | reverse complement strand
GTAACAAGTAATACAAAAAGATACATTAATTCAATCGGCATTGCCATAAGTAAAACCCCCTTTGTATTTTATAATTGCATCTCAAACAACTTAGTGCTTGTATTATATATGTATTAATTTTTTTGTAATTTAGACCTTATGTTTTCTAACACTATAATAATTAATAAATATGTGTAAGGTAGAGTCTCAGTACTTGGTAAATTAATTAATTTTTATTGAAATTTATCATATTATTGAATATGTAATGATAATATAAATTAGTTGGCATGATTATTGCTTTTAAATAATGTAAGTAATTCATTTTAGAAAAGGAGATATCAAATGAATAAAAAACTGACGGTAATTATATTGAGTAGTATCCTGCACAGTATTGCCCTATACTCTTCCAGACCATACATCTCCTTGCTGGCTACTAGCCATTATGCCACTACCATACAAGTGGGATTTATTTTGTCCATGTACAGTATTATTCAAGTGGCCTGTTCCATGTTAATAAGCAAGGTCATTAATACTAAGGGAGAGCGTGTACCAGCTGTTTTTGGTGCTAGCCTCTTTTTCATAGGATGCCTTGGACTTGCCTTGTCCAAAAATCTTATTCATATAGGATTCTTTACAATTTTACTGGGTTTGGGTCACGGCAGCATCTTAATTTCATGTCAATATATAACCACAAATATTGTAGATATACATGAACGCAACAAGGCAGTAGGTTATTATTCATTTACTAACTCCATCGGATTTTTCCTAGGTCCTATATTAGGTGGAGTCCTACAAGATACATTAGGACCTAATCAAGCTTTCTTTGGTCCAGCTATCATATCCCTTCTGTGCATCGGAGTCATGTTGGGATTACCTAAGGATTCTCCTAGTCATCTAGAAAACAATGACTACAACCCTGTGGTTTTGCTTAAAAATAGGGATATTCTAAAAAACATTATTATAAGCGCTACTGTATTTTTTGCAGTTGATGTAATCAATACCTACCTCCCACTCTTTGGGGTAGAGATTGGGTTAACCGTCACTACAGTGGGGATTGTCATGGGGCTTAATGGCATAGCCCAGATGTTGATACGCCCATTTATGGGAGCTATTAGTGGTAGATTTACAAAAGATCTTACCTTTTTCATATGCCTCTTGGTTGGTGGTCTCTCCCTTATGAGTATTGGCTTTACCCACTCTTTTTGGCAACTGGGTATTGCAGGGATCCTTTCTGGAATTACAATTGGTCTGGCCAACCCTCTAACTTTGGTCAATGTCACTGAAATTGCAACTATGGATACTCGCAGCCAGGTACTGGCACTTAGAGTCATGGGTAATTATGTAGGACAGACAGCAAGTCCAATCTTGTTCGGATTATTAGCTACTGCAAGTGGAGGATTTGCCTCTGTATTTTGGGCAAGCGGGGCTGTGATGATAGTATGTGCTTATTCTCAGTCACCCAAGACTTATAAACATACTTTAGCGAAGAAAAAATAATGCTAAATCGGGACCGGGTACCGATTTAGCATTATTAAAAATTTATTATTGCATTGGTAGAAATGAAACTTGCTAAGCCACCTAAAAAATAGTACATTTCAAAGCTATCATCTAAGTATTGTTCTACATTTTGACCTATTATTGGTTTTGTCTTATCCATTCTACCTTCATAGGCTAATTTTAGTTGGCTTATATACCTGGCCTCTTCAGGTTCTTCCTCATCCATCTTTACATTTTCAATCTCTTGGCTATCACTTTCATTATTGTTGTCTATCTCATCTGTCGAAAGGGGTTCTTCAATCTTGTCCTTGCATCCACTGATAAATGTTAGACTTGTTAGTATAAATATCATTCCAAGGATAAGAATTAGTCTTCTTTTTAACATTATATTCCCTCCCAAATAAGATTCCTTTAATATCATTATATCAAGGGAAATTATAAGTGGGTTACATTGTTGTTAATATCTTATAAAGTAGATTTATATTTCTCAACACATGATTTGCAGATACATGCTTGACCTTTCTTATCATCTGAAACCATATCTAAAAGCCCTTTTGGGACCTTCACATCATAGCACCAACAATCCTTGCTAAGCATACAACCATTATCCTGTCCGCATATTGGGCAGGTCCTTGTATCTAGTTTATTTTCCATTATAT
>CAZXWU010000079.1:0-5828 GCA_964644495.1 uncultured Tissierella sp. | reverse complement strand
TTATCCTGTCCGCATATTGGGCAGGTCCTTGTATCTAGTTTATTTTCCATTATATAAGTCCTCCCTTTTAAGATGCGACAGGGGACGGTTCTCTGTCGCATTTATGTGATAACAATCTCTGCCCTTTTCCCCTAACTTAATTTACATACATTTAGGCCCTATGAATAATATCTTTACTAATTCCTGTAATCTTTGAAATTTCTCTAATTGAAATATCAGTTTTTTCCTTTATAGATTTAAGAATTAAATTTCTTTCTTTTAAATTTTTCAGTGAGGAAATTGTTCCTATGGTATGATCATAATGGTTTAGTATATCTTCTATAGCACTAATTGGATTTCTATTATCATAACTCACCATCTCTCCTATTTCATCAACATCAACATCTACATCTACATCTACATCTATAAAATTATTATCTATTCCTATATCAGTAGAAAAATCAATAAACTGTCTTAGAGCCTGTTTTTTACATTCTGAAAACACACTTAAAGGAAATCCTGTTTCAATTATATCTAATTCATTATTATCCTTACCAATATATATATTGTAACTGCTATACTTATGATTCTTAGGCTCACTTACCATAGATGCTTTAACAGGATTATTGTGTATGTATCGAATACATTCCAATAAATACTCATCCGTTTCAATCTTTTCACTTTTAAACCTATCTTGAAATACGTGTCCAACTCTTTTATGTTTCTTATTATAATAGTAAGAGTAGCTTACACAAATTCTTTTCATCGATCTACTAATTGGATCTACTTCTTCTTTTACTAATAAATGGGCATGATTATCCATTATACAATAAGCATATAGTGAATACTCTCCTTGAGACTTCATATTCGAGATAATTTCTAAGAATTTATATTTATCATATTTCTCTTGAAATAAACTCATCTTATTTATTCCTCTCACCATTATATGATAAATTCCAGTATCACTTTTATCACGTGGGAATCTAGGCATTATTGTACCTCCCTTTAATACCTTATCAGTAATAATGACTTATATTCTAATCGATGATTCGACACTAGAATTATGCGACATTGAACCGTCCCCTGTCGCATGTTCCCTTTGTTCATTCATCCTGAATTTTCTTTATTATCTCCTGGCCTGCATCTGATTTTAGATAATTTATTGTACTATTAGGTAGATACTTATAAGCCTCCTCTATTTTGTCTCCCTTAATCAACTTTCGTACCCTTGAAGCACTAATAATTGTATCATCTAGTGATACTCTTTCAAATATTTCAACCTCTATATCTCGGCTTCTAAGTATCTCCTTCATTGAGTTATTATAAGCCAGTGTCACTAGATCTGTAGGCTCAGAACCAAAGAATCTTATATCTATCCCCAAATCCTTAGCTATTTTATCTGCAAAAATACTACCATCTAGTTTAGTATATATATCCAACATTTCATCTTTTCTCTTTATAAAATAGGTAGGAAATGTTCCTTGAGATATAATATATGGACCCCCTTCTATGAGGATAATTCTCTCATTAGAAGATAATTCATTTTTTAATATATTAAATCTATCTTTAAATGGGAAAATAGACTTATCCTCTTCAACAACAAATACAAGCAAGTCATCCACATTTTCTAATGCCTTTTCAATAACATATTTGTGCCCTAATGTCATTGGATTACAATTAACAACCATTGCTCCTCTTTTACCTTGCTTTTTTTTAATGGATGATTTAACCTTATCTATCCACTTATTATAATTATAAAATCCACCCTCAAATAGGGCTACTTTATCTGTTGAATATACCTGTTTTAATCCTAAGGACTCAAATATTAATCTATTGTCTGGTGTTGTAAAGACAAAGAAAGATGGAATGTTACTTTCTACTAAATAATTTAATAGGGAATTGTAAATAATACTCATTGTTCCTTGTCCTTGGTAGTCTTCATCAGAGAAAAAATATTTTAAAATATTTCCTGACGCCGATCCAGTTGCTATTATCTTTCCCTTGTTCCTTATAACAAATGTTTTGTCGGGGTTATCATACACAACATCATGTTTATTTAAGAAATCCTTGATTTCCTCTACTTCTTTATCATTTCTTTGATTGATTTCATCACTGAAAAACATATCCATCCCTCTCTATCAATTAATAAATTTATGTACTTATTGGACTAGGATAGTAAAGCTATCTCCTATTATGGAGTGTGATTAGCAGAACCATCTCCATTTTAGAAGCAAGACAACCTGAGCTTCCCCTTGTCTTCTCTTGTGGCCTGCGACAGCGAACCGTCCCCTGTCGCACATCCCTTGTCGCATATATTGATATATAGACAAATGAAGAGTCGCAGATCTGCAACTCTTCATTTGTGAAATTTATTTTTTAACTTCATATATATAGTCAATTATACTACCATCTCTATATTCTGACAAACCGATAATTCTGTCTGTCTTTTCTATTGGCTCTGGTTTCCCCATTATGCCTTCTGAGTATTCCTTCAGGTCTTTGATGTCTACTATCTCTAAGTTAGCCTTTTTGAAGGATTCAATCAAGTCAGTTCTCAATGGGTTTACACATATACCTCTTTCAGTAACCAGGATATCTACAGTAGAACCAGGTGTAGTTATAATATCAACCCTATCTTTTATCAATGGAATTCTTGATGAGAAGAGTTTGGATACTATAATGGATACCTTACTACCAGCTGCAGTATCTTGATGACCACCTGAACCTCCCATTAGTATCCCATCTGCTCCTGAGGATACATTGACATTGAAATCAAGGTCTATTTCTGTAGCTCCCAGGATCACTATATCAAGATTATCTACTACTGAAGAAACTTCAGGATTCCCATATTGGGAAGCAGACATTCTGATATGATTTGGATTTCTTTTTAAGGACTCTATTGATTCTAAATCAAAGCACTGTACATCAAATAATGATGAGAATAGTCCTTCTTCTAACATACCTGTTAGATATCCAGTTATACCACCTGAAGCAAAGCTTCCTTTGATATTATTTCCAATCATATAGTCTCTCAAATAGTCTGTTACTGCTAAGGATATACCACCTGCACCACTTTGGAAACTTAAACCATCCTTAAGAAGTCCTGTTGCTTCCATTACATTTAGTGTATCCTTTGCTATTTTTAGACCTATCGGATCCTTTGTAACTCTAGTAGTTCCTGAAACTATACCCTCTTTACGTCCTATAGAATCTATAACTAATACTTGATCCACGTAATCCTCAGTAATATCTGCTGGATAATTAGGGTATTCCATGATCGAATCAGTTACTGCAACTACCTTTTTTGCCTTGATACTATCTGCAATTGCATAGCCTAGAGTACCACATGAATTTTGGCCATTTACCCCTGAGATATTTCCAAACTTATCAGCACTTGGTGATCCAATAAAAGCTACGTCTATGACTATTTCTTCATTTAAGATAGATCTTGCTCTTCCACCATGGGATTGCATAATTAGATTACCTTTCAATTTACCATAAGAAATGGCTTTAGCTAGATCACCGCTGATATAGGATGCTACAATGTTTTCTATTGTACCATCTTCTAATAATGGAAGTATGTCTCCATGTACAGGAAATAGGGAGCTTGCTACTACAGTTAGCCCTTTGATCCCCGTCTTTTGAATTTCCTTCATAATTGTATTTAAAACATAATCACCGTTTCTTAGATGATGATGGAATGATACTACAGCGCCATCTTTAAGGTCTAAACCTTTGATTAGTTTTTCTATATCATCTACTAATTTATCTTTAGCCATACTTTTAGAAGGAAATTCTGATTTATCTAGAATTTTTACAGTCTTTAAGTCTATATTATTTAAGTAATTCATCATATTCCTCCTTATAGTCTCCGCTCATTCTTAGTAGATTTAGAGCCCTCTTGATAATTGGTGCATCTATCATCTTACCTTCCAATGAAAATGCTCCTAGTCCCTTTTCATTTGCTGCTTTTACCCCTTCTACGACTCTTAGGGCATAATCTACTTCTTCTTCACTAGGTGAAAACATCTTATTGATTTCATCAACATGTCTTGGACTGATAACAGTTTTACCTGTCATACCTAGGTCCTTAGCATTTTTAGTATCTATTTTAAGTCCTTCTATATCATCTGTATCAGTAAATGGTGTATCAAATGCTTGTATACCAAATGCTTTTGATGCAGCGATAATTCTTGATCTTGCATATTCAATCTCTTTGGATTCCTTTGTCCTTTTAGCACCTAAGTCAAGTGTCAAGTCTTCGGCGCCTAAGAAAAGGCCAATGATTCTATCTGAAATTTGAACTATATTTAATGCAGTTTCCAGGCCAATAGCAGTCTCTACTAATGGGATTACATCTAAGTCCAAATCATTCTCATTTAAATACTCTTCTAATTTTGTCATGGATTCTATACCTGCTTTAGGTAGAACTATACCTGTGATATCTAAATCCTTAATCTCATTTAAGTCATCATAAAAATATGGACTGTCCAATGGATTTATCCTAATGAATAAATCAGTTTTGGATTTGAATGTGGATAGATACTCCTTAACTAAAATTCTTGCAGCATCCTTTTCTGGTAAAGCTACTGCATCTTCTAAGTCTATTATGATTCCGTCAGCACCTAATATATCTGAGCTTTGGAGCATACCTGGATTGTTGCCTGGGATAAAGAGTAGTGTTCTATAATTCATTATGCTTCCACTCCTCTCTTAACACATGCTCTAACTCTAGCTTTAATAGTAAAATCTAATGCGCCTTTATCTTTAGCGATAACCTTAGCATCAGATACACCTTCTTCAACAAGAGTATCATGTATTACTTTTTTGATATCTTCACCGAACTGTTTTTCAACAACACTTTCCAATTCTATATCGATACTTCCTTCACCTTTAGATATCATAATCAGAATGTCATTAGACTCAACAGAACCAGCTGTAGCCATTTTTTTTATTTCTACTTTTGTGACCATTCTAAATATTCATTCCTTCCCATTTTATATAAATCATTCCCATTAGTGTCGTTGATTACTGTTACTGGGAAATCTTCTACATATACTTTTCTAATAGCCTCTGCTCCTAAGTCTTCATATGCTATAATTTCCGCTGTTTTTACTGTCTTTGCAATAAGTGCTGCTGCTCCACCAATTGCAGCAAAATATACTGCCCCATTTTTTACTATACTATCTTTTACTTCTTGGTCTCTTTTACCCTTGCCTATCATGCCTTTAAGGCCTACATCTAGTAATTGTGGTGTATATGAATCCATTCTATAACTGGTTGTTGGTCCAGCAGAACCAATTGCCTGTCCCTCTTTTGCAGGAGCAGGACCTACATAGTAGATAACCGCTCCTTCTGCATCAAATGGTAAGTCTTTACCTTCTTCTAATAGTTTTACTAATCTAGCGTGGGCTGCGTCTCTAGCAGTATATATATATCCTGTTAAATAAACATCATCACCTGCTTTTAAATCTTTTAAATCTTCAGCATTTAAAGGTGTTGTTAGTTGTATTTTCATTGTTTACCCTCCTATAGAATAACTTGCTTATGTCTAGCTGCATGACAGTTTATATTTACAGCAACTGGCAATCCTGCAATGTGAGTTGGATAAGATTCTATATTTACCTTAAAGGCAGTAGTTTTTCCACCAAATCCTTGTGGTCCTATACCTAGTTTGTTTATTTCTTCTAACATTTCCTTTTCCAATGCTTCATAGTAAGGATCATCCGAGTATTCATCCATATCTCTCATTAGTGAATGTTTTGCTAAGAAAGCCGCTTTTTCAAAAGTTCCACCTATACCTACTCCTACTACTGTTGGTGGGCATGGGTTTGGTCCAGCTAGTTCTA
>CAZXWU010000078.1:0-8111 GCA_964644495.1 uncultured Tissierella sp. | reverse complement strand
TATACTATGGGTTTAGAGTATTTAAAGGATCGAAGTGAGGAGTTTGGAATTGATAAGGATAATATAATATTAGTAGGGCTTTCAGCAGGAGGACATTTGGCCTTATTATATGCATCCTACAATTCACATGAAAACCATGAGGACAGAATAAAAGGGATCAAGTCCGTTGTAGGCTACTATGCTCCTTCTAATTTGAAAGAAATATTTATTTCCGATAATAAGTCTTTGTTCGCTAAGTTTGCTGCTGCTAGGACATTAAATGGATTGCCTACAGAAGTAGAGGAAATTTATGATTTTTACTCTCCTATTAATTGGCTAAGTGAAAAGATGATTCCTACACTTTTAGTTCATGGCAAGGAAGATGATGTTGTCCCATTTAACTCCTCTGTGGATTTCGTAAAAAAACTAAAAAAATATAATATACCAAATAACTTCTATGTCCACAAGAGCGCCGGACATTCATTTGATACAAGGCTCAAGGATATAACAACAATCAATATATTAGAAAAGACAGTCAGATATATAAAAAAATCAGTTTCAGGTGATAAATTATGATAATAACAGATATAAGACCCCAAAGAAGGCATGAGCGGGTTAATATTTATATAGATGGGAAGTTTGCTTTTGGTTTATCTTTAGATTTACAAGTCAAATATGATCTATATAGGGATAAAGAAATTACACAGGATTTTATAGATGATGTACTAAAGGCTGAAGAACAAAACAAGGTCTTAAACAGTGCCTTTAATTTATTATCCTATAGTCAAAGATCAACCCAGGAAATATATACTAGGTTGATAAGAAAAGGCTATGAAGAAGAAAATGTCTTAAAGGCTATAGACTATTGCAAGGAAAGAAATTATCTAAATGATAAAGCCTTTGCCGAAAGCTTCATCAAGGACAAGTCCAATATAAATAAATATGGCTCGGTGAGAATTAAGTATGATTTAATTGCTAAGGGGATATCTAGAGATATTATAGATGAAGTTTTGGACTTAGAATATGAAGATGAATATTCTAGAGCCCATGAACTGGCTAAAAAAAGAATCAAAGGCTATAGAAATGACGATAGAAATGCTATTTATAGGAAGCTAGGTGGATTTCTTCAAAGAAGGGGCTATAGCTATGATATAGTGTCAAAGGTCCTTAAGGAAGTATTAGGTGAATTGTATTAGAAAGGTGATTAATTTGTTTTATGTATATATGCTTAAATGTAGCGATGACTCTTTGTATACTGGATATACTGTTGATATAGAGAAACGGTTGCTAAAACACAATGAAGGTAAAGCTTCTAAATGTACTCGAGCTAGATTGCCAGTAGAACTTGTTTATCATGAAGAGTTCCTTACTAAAAGTGAAGCTTTAAAGAGAGAGTACCAAATCAAGCAGATGAAAAGATCTGAGAAACTAAAGATGATAAAATCGGAGTGATAATATGAGCATATTCTTTGAGAAGGTTCAGGAAAATCCTATTGTAGCATCAATAAATAATCTAGACCATTTGGATATAGCCCTAAATTCATCTTGCCAAGTCATCTCCTTGTTGACTGGCAATATATTTAATCTAAAGGAGATTTCCAATAGAGTTTATGAACACAACAAGCTATTATTGATTTATATAGATGAGATTGATGGTTTTTCTAAAGATACATGGGGACTAGAATATGTAATAAAAAACATTCCCCTAGATGGGATTATTAGCTCTAGGGAAAATTTAGGCAAGCTCAGTAGGGATATGGGCGTCTTTACCATAAGAAGGGCCTTTATACCAGACACAAATAGTTTGGATACCTTAGTAGACTCTTTAAAGAGAAATAGACCCCATGCCCTTGAAATCCTTCCAGGAGTCATGCCAAAGATTATCAACATCATAGTTGAAAGTTCAAAGATTCCTCTTATAGCTGGTGGCTTGATCCTAGACTATGAGGATGTTAAACTAAGCCTTGATGCAGGGGCCGTGGCAGTATCTACTTCTAATATACATATATGGAACAAATAATTTAAAAATGCTAAATTGGGACCGGGTCCCAATTTAGCATTTTTGTCCTCAATTTATTATATTTTTATTCCTCAGGATTCTTCTTATCTTTATTTTTCTTCTTCTTTACCTTCTTTGGTTTATTATAAACACCTAATATCAATCCAAATAATAGGGTTGCCAATCCTCCTGCTACTCCTATGATGAAGCCTAAAAGACTATTGTCTTCCAAAAAATGATTACTGGATAAATCTATTCTTGTCAAAGAAAACAAACCATATATTAACATAGCAAGGCCAGGTATATATTTGACCCATCTCTGACCCTTAAAGACCATATGGCATATTAAGGTAATTACCATCGCCCCCGCAAATATAAAGACCAAGGTCTTACCATAATCCATATAAGCAAACATCTCTTCTAAATTTAACTTACCCACTATCTCTCTCATGTAATGACTCCTTTTGCTTTAGTATAATTAAGTCTACTCTAAAATTTTCCCACCCTGTTTTATCATCTCATTCTCCCAAATATCTGGATATCTACCTAATGCCCATTCAGCCATTATAATAGATGCGTTGTTAGGTAATTCAATCCTAGAGATGGGATCCTTGCTAAGTATCTCACCATTTTCAGTAGGATAAACTTGTAACTCATTGCCTATTACTAATATAATAAACTCCCCATTTGGTGATGAAAAGGCATCTAGTGCCCTTGGAAATTCAGCATTTATGGCATCCCAAGGTAGACTTAATTCATCATAGCTTACCATAGTCTTAGGTGGTATGGCTTTTATATTAAAGTCCTTGTGTAACTCATCTTCATTTTGATTATAATTGATTCTTCCCTTTAGTATCCAATACCCATTATTTCGTACTAAACCAACATTGGCTTGATTTTGTAGTACTTTATCTCCTATGGATTGGATATTTTGAGATCCTTCGTTAAATAGGAATTCACCGTCTTCTACAATATCAGATAATTTAACTGGTCTCTCTTCTTCAATAATATCCATTGCGTAGACCTCAAGGGTCTTTCTATTCTTATTATTTACATCTGTTTTTTCTATTGAGATATAATCATTGCCCACAAATAATATATCCTTTAAGATAGTAGTCTTATTGGCTATAAGGGATACAGGGCTATCACTACTTCCCATTAAAAAGCCTTCCCCAGAAAAATCCCTTATTATACTAGTAAATTGAGGTGTTGAGACTATTCTATCATAGATGCCTGAATCTGTATTATCCCTCTCTACATCTACTATCCAAAAACCATTCTTTCTTGGCAGCAAGAGTTGATCCAATTCATACTCTGTCAGATTTCTATCACTACTATTTATCCAGATGGTCTTGTAGTCCCAATCTGGTATTTCATTTTCTTCATCATAAGTAGGAATCTTTATACCCAACAATACACCAGTATTTACATCCTCTACTCCAATTGAATCACCTATTCTCATCATTTGATTTAATTCTATACTTATATATCTATTGACTTCCTCAGTGCTTACTTCATCAGCTATCTTTTCTAATTTATAAAAAGAGCTGTCTAAAAATATAAGTAGATTGTCCTCATTGTAGATTACAAATTCATAAAACAATTGATTGTTTTTTGATGAACTTAAAATTTGAACACTATCACTTGTAATGCCAAGTATACTTGGATTTATTTTATATTTATATAATAGATAGTCCTTAGTATTTACGTTTTTGGATTTAAATGTTGGATTATCTGCATAATCATCCGCTACTATTATAGCATCTTTACTAAATAAAACTTCTCTGCCTATATAATCATCTTCTTCCACTGCTAGATCGAAAGTAATGATCTCCTCAGCCACAACTTCTTCCTCTATAGTCGCTACTTTTTCATCTATTAGCCATTTACCTTGAATTGGACTAGTATTATTTTGTGGAGATACAATTTTATCTTGTATATTGCTATCTGATATGGTACATGAAGTAAGTACCACCAGCAGAAGTATACTTAAGACTATGAAAATTTTCTTCACTTCACTTCCTCCTTAATAGGCAGGGTAACTCTAACGATTGTCCCTTTATTAACTTCAGATTCTATATCTAAGCTTCCATTACATAGGGAAACTATTTCTTGGCATATGGACAAACCTATACCACTATGGGATTTACTATGCTTGCCTTTATAGAACTTTTCCTTTACATGGGGTAAATCTGTAAGGGGTATTCCTATACCTGTATCTTCGATTGTTAAGACTAGGTCACTGCCTTTTGTATAGGCATCTATGGATACAAGTCCTCCTGCTTGGGTAAACTTTACAGCATTGTCTACAAGATTGATAAGTAACTGCTTTATCCTATTTTCATCTCCCAAGAAGAACTCCACATCATCAGCTATACTTACTTTTAAGTCTATATGGTTACTCTTTGCCCTAGGTGTAAATTGCCTTTCAATCATCTTTATTGTTTCTCTAATAGAGAAGGTTATTTTCTCTAGGCTAATTCTACCAGATATAAACTTGGAAAAATCAAGTAGTTCTTCAACCATGCATGACAATCTATCACTTTCTGTTTGGATAATTTCAAGCCCATCATTTAATAGGTCAGGATCTGTGTCATCACCTTGTAGGGTTATGGCCCAGCCTTTTATGGACGTAAGTGGAGTTCTTAGTTCATGAGATATTGAAGAAATAAAATCATTTTTTATCTGATCTTTCTTCAATAGCTCTTCAGCCATGTAGTTTAAGGTGTTGGATAGTTTTCCTATCTCATCATCCAATTCCACTTTTCCTCTTACCCTAAGCTGTCCATCCGCCATCTTCTCCGCAACCCTGGTCACTTCTATAAGAGGTCTAACTATGGAATTTGCTAATATCAAACCCACCATACCCGATATTCCTATTACCACTAGACCTATTATAATCATAAACATTGATATTCTATTGATTGTCTCATTGGTGGCTTCTAGTGATGTTATATATCTTATTATTCCTATTGCTTCTTCTTGATTCATCAGGGGTAGTGATACTGCCAGTACTGGTTCATCATAGTACTGAACATTACCGATCCATACACCCTTTTCCATGTTTTTAGCTCTAAGTACATCTGTTGTATTTAGAGGCCCATCATGAATTATCCCCAAGGAATCCATCAATAGATCTCCCTCTAAGGATAAGAGCTGCACCTGAGCAGTGGTATATCTCCAAAATAAATCTATGTCTCCCATAATAATATCATCCAGGGTAAATGTGGAAAAATACCTAGAATAAAAATCTGTAGAGTATTCTATCTGACTAGTTAGAATATCCTCTACATTTTTATAGTAGTATTGTTTTATTGAATTTGAGAGAACAATTTGCAATATCAACACAGTTATAACTATGACTAACATAAAGCTTATAACCAATCTTCTCTTGATTCCCTTTTTCATATCAAACTCCTAGTCTTGGCTTTTCCATCTATAACCCAAACCCCAGACTGTCTCTATGTATTCTGGATTGCTTGGGTCCTTTTCAACTTTTGAACGCAGCCTTCTTATATTAACATCAACTATCTTTGAATCACCTACAAAATCATAGCCCCATATTAAATTCAAAATCTCGTCTCTTTTAAAAGCTCTTCCTGGGCTCTCCATAAAGAGTTTTATTATTGAGTATTCTGTAGGCGTTACATCCATCTCTAGATCATCTTTATAAAACTTTCTAGAATATTTATCTATCTTGAATGGTCCCATAACCAAGATATTATCTGTATCATTATCGTAATGTGTCTCCATTCTACGGGCTAATGATTTGACCCTAAGGACCAACTCTGTAGGATTAAAAGGCTTAGTCATATAATCATCCGTACCATATTCTAGACCCATGATCTTGTCTATATCTTGACTCTTAGCAGTCAACATTATAATTCCAAGATCTGGAAACTCATCCCTAAGAATTTTACATACCTCAAATCCATCAATACCAGGTAACATTACATCAAGGACCACTATGTCTATATCCTCTTTTCTAGCTATCTCTACACCTTTTTCACCAGTATCTGCTTCGATAACTATAAAATCGGATCTTTCTAAGTTGATTTTTACAAACTTCCTGATGGAATCTTCATCTTCTACCACTAAAATCTTCTTGACCATTCAATCACATCCTATTCATTATTGGCTTCTAAGACTCTGAAATGAAATCCTTGTGAAATCAAATAATCTATATTCTCTCTAAGGGTTTCTATTGTTCCTTGTTTCGTATCTAGGTCATGCATTAATATTATAGCATGTTTTTTGTTCTTTGTGGTTTCCTTTAATCGCCTAGTTAAATAAGACTTACTTAGATTGTATCCTTCTGCATCACCATTTAACGAATTCCAGTCATAGACTGTGTATCCTTCTTTTTCAGCAGCCTTGACCATTGGTGATTTATTTCTACCAAAGGATCCACCTGGAAGTCTCAAAAGCTTGCTTTCAAAATCTTCGCCTAATACATCTTTTAGGACCTGGTCTGCCTTATTGATATCAGCCATGAAGTTCCTCGTGTTCCTATATATATAATTATAAATATGAGAATAGCTATGATTTCCTATTGCATGTCCTTCATCATGGATACGTTTAAGAACATCTGGATACTTTTCAACCATGGACCCCAAGACAAAAAATGTTGCCTTGATATTATATTCATTTAATATATCCAGGATTTCATTTGTAGCAAACTCAGAGGGTCCATCATCAAATGTTAAATATGCAAATCTAGAATCAGGATCGTTATCAATGGCTAATCTCTCCTCTTCTAATCGCTTATTTTCTTCTATTATTCTTTGAGCCTCTAAGACCGCTCTTTTCTCTTCTAATAATCCTATAATTTTATCTTGTTCAATTAATTCTATCCTATGCTCAAGCAAGATTTTGATTGGGCTATTTCTACCAATATTATTTAGAGTGTCGGAAATACTTGTGGCCTCTACAGCATTTGTTGTGAAAGCAAAATATTTTACAGGTATGATTCCTAATATTAAAATCCCAATAAAAATAGATATGTTTATTATAGTCTTACTTTTTTTTGTCATTATGCTCACCTCGTTATTATAGGCCTAACCTAATCTTATTATATCTTTTACCCATTTTAGTTACAATCAAATTAATAATAAGTTACGAAATGGTGACAAAAACCTCTCTATTTATATGTATAGAGAGGTTGAAAAATTTAGGACATCAGATTTTTAAATTGTGAATTATATAGATGTGAATACAAGCCGTCCTTTGACAATAGATCCTCATGTTTTCCTCTTTCAACTACTCCTTCAGATGTTAATACCAATATTTCATCTGCATTCTTAATTGTTGATAATCTATGGGCAATCACTAAAGCCGTTCTTCCCTTGGATAAGTTATCCAATGATTGTTGTACAATGGCTTCTGTTTCATTATCTAATGCTGATGTTGCTTCATCAAGTATCAATATAGCTGGATCCTTAAGGAATATCCTAGCTATTGATATCCTTTGCTTTTGTCCACCGGATAACATAACACCTTTTTCACCTATATAAGTATCGTATCCTTGTGGTAGTGTTGTAATAAAGTCATGTATACTAGCCTTCTTTGCTGCTTCCATAACTTCTTCATCACTGGCACCAGGTTGACCATATAGTATGTTTTCTTTTATTGTTCCTGTAAATAAGAATACATCTTGCTGTACTAACCCTATATTGCCTCTTAGGGATTTAAGTTTTATATCCTTAATGTCTAAACCATCAATTAGAATCCTACCACTATCAATTTCATAAAATCTTGGGATCAGATGACATAATGTAGTCTTACCAGCACCTGATGGTCCAACTAAAGCTATAGTCTTGCCTTGATCAATTGTTAAATTGATATTTGATAATACTCTTTCTTCACCATTTTTATAACTGAAGGATACATCTTTAAATTGGATTTCTCCTGTAACATTCTCCAAATCTATAGATTCTCCTTTATCCACTATATCGGGCTCAATATTCATTATCTCTAGGAATCTTTCAAAGCCTGTCGCACCATCTTGAAGTTGTTGTGTAATGTTTGTTAATCTTCTAATTGGTTGCATGAAGAAGTTTACATATAGGGTATATGCAAATAAATCTCCTATATTTATTACTTCAGTATATACGAAGTAACCCCCTATTGATAT
>CAZXWU010000077.1:0-8132 GCA_964644495.1 uncultured Tissierella sp. | reverse complement strand
AGTCCCAATTTAGCATATTGGTCTTATTTAGTATTATCTATATTATATACTAATTTATGAATGTGTGAAATATATGTTAGAAATATGGTATATCGTGGAATGCTTCCCTTGATACTTTCTAAGTTGGTTAATTATTCATCCAATTAAAACTTTTAAAATCTGTTCCAGTACGCCACTATATCCCATATTAGACTTCTAATAAACACGAATAAGAAATAAATATATACTATAACAATAGCTAAATATATTATAAGTTTTAGTAATTTAAAGAAACTTAGTTTATATCTTAAGATCAATTAAAAGGGAATTTTTAATCTAATATATACAAAATATTTAAAAGGATTAAGCTTCTTAATATGCTTAATCCTTTTAGTTTTTTATATAGTTGGTATAACTATACATCTACCGACTCATTAATCATAGATGATATAGAATTATATTTTGTAAAATCCAATCCTATATCTTCTTTCCTCAAGGAAACAACCTTTTTACCTTTATCTAGGGCGTATTTAATTAAGTGGTAGTTACTTCTGCCTATCCCCTCTAAACTCACACCTGAGTCAATCAGGATTTGGCTATCATCTATACACTTCTTTGCTTCTTCTAGTTTCTCTGGTCTTATATATATAAATTCATCCTCTGCTATGGTCTTATATGCCAAGGCAGTGGATATATTATAGTCAATATCATTTTTGAAAAGTATTCCGCTATAGAATCCAATATTCTTTTTATGTAGAGCCCTATATATCTTTGTAGCCTTGCCTCCACCACCTAATACAAAAGCTTTAGGTTTTTCAACCCCTTTAGGTAATTCGATATTTCCCATAGTTGTATTGAAGTAGCCACCATCTAAAGAGTAGACTTCACTTATGGCACTATCAGTAATGATATCCTCTGGTGTTCCATAATCATAAATTTCCCCATCCTTAATCAACAAGGCCTTATCAGCAACTTTAGATACTAGTTCTATTTCGTGCAAGGACATGATTATTGTCTGGCCTTTTTCTAATGATAGGGTCTTTATAATATTTAATAGGTCTAGCTTGTATTTTATATCTAAAAAAGAAGTAGGCTCATCCAATACCATAATATCTGCTTCTTGGCATATTGCCCTTGCAATCATAATCCTTTGCTTTTCACCATCGCTTAAGTATTTAAATTCTTTATCTCGAAGGTCATGCCCATTTACTATCTCTATAGATTCATTTATAACCCTAATATCAATATCATTTAATTTACCAAAATGGTTGGTATGAGGGTACCTACCTGTAGCCACTAGGTCTTCTGCAGTCATCATCTCAGGGTTTATTCTATCTGTTAGGACTACAGCCATTTTTTTAGCCCTTTCCCTATTGGACATCTTGTTTAAATCATTTCCCATTAGACTAATTGTACCCCCCATTAGTTTCAAATGGTCTGTAATGGTTTTTAGAATAGTTGATTTGCCACATCCATTAGGGCCTAGTATACAGAGAATCTCACCCTGCTTGAGATCAATATTTACATTATCAACTACTATTCTTTTTTGATAGCCTGCCTTTAAGTCTTTTCCCAATAAAAATGTCATACCCTCTGCCTCCTATTTAACATAAGCCATATAACAATAGGTGCCCCTATAAATGAAGTAACAGTACTTATGCTTAATTGTGTAGGTGAAAATAAAGTTCTTGCAAAATAATCTGCTATTAAACAGAAACTAGCACCGGACAATATTATTGCTGGCACTAAGATCTTGGGGTTAGATGTTTTGGTTATTAATCTCGTTAGATGGGGAACTGCTATTCCTACAAAGGACACAGGCCCTGCAAAGGCAGTGACACATGCCGATAGTATACTGGACAAAAATACCAAGACTATTCTAAAGGTTTTAATATTGATTCCCATACTCTTGGCATAGTTTTCACCTAATAGATAAGCCTCTAATGGTTTTGAAAGTAAGAATACCAAGGCTACAGAAGGGATTATCACTATTGCAGATAGTTTTAGCATAGACCAAGAAATACCTGAGAATGAACCCATGGACCAGTTGACCAAACTAGCTATCTGATGTTCATTGGCAAATGCTATCATAAAGTCTGTACCTGCAGAGGCAATATATCCAATCATTATTCCAATGACAACTAAAATTGATATATTTTCCACCTTCCGTGCAAAGATTAAAACCAATACCATTGATAGTAGACTTCCTACACTTGCTGCTACAAACATTGTGATTAAGGGGCTTTTAATGAGATTGAGGCTTAGATTTGTTAATACAAATAAACCTACGAATAATCTTGCACCTGATGATATCCCTAAGACAAAGGGCCCTACTATAGGGTTCTTAAAAAATGTTTGAAGCAAGAACCCTGATATAGATAGGGCCACACCAAACAGTATGGCACTTAGTATTCTTGGAATTCTGATCTTAAACAATATATTATGTTCTAATTCAGTAAATTCTCTCTTCCCTAATATCCCTTCTATTAAGTCCCTATAAGAGAAATCAACCGAACCTGAAACCATATTTAAGATAATTGTATATATTAAAAATAATATCAATGCTAAAAATACAAGCTTAATCCTCCGTTTATTATTCATATTCCCTCCTAGATAAAATCTTAGTTTTTACTATTTTGCTAGAAGGTAGTGTTCTGTTTCTTCTAATTCACCATGAGGTGTAAAGAATATATCTCTCAATTCCTCTATCATGTCACCGGCTTGGTCTGCTGATTGCCAATAGTTTTGCTTAGTTAGCCAAACTCTTCCTTCTTTTATTGCTTTGATTCCACTTAGGTGGTCACCCTTTTCCATTAATTGTTCCATGTTACCCACATAGGCACCCATATTTTCATATATTAAAATATCAACATTTTCTGCCTCTTTGTAAAATTCCTCTGCAGACATTTTTATAGTCCCGCTTTTTCCTGGATTTACTTGGTCAAATATATAGTCACCACCTGCTATTTCTAGCATTCTTACTGAATAATCTCCTTGATTTTTAACTGTATATCCATCATCTGTAATTCGAACATAGGCAACTGAAGGTCTCTCATCTTCCAAATCCTTAGTATCATTTTCTATTTCTGTAATCTTTCTCAATTCTTCTTCAAAAAATGCTTCTGCCTCTGCTTCCATGTCTAGAATAGCTCCAACATACTTTACCCATTCTAATCTACCTCTAGGATCATTTTCCATATGAACGCTCATGCCTGCCCAGTTGATGTCTAGTTCATTTAGGGTTTCAATCGTTTTAAGTGTTCCATCATCATTTCCCGATGTTAATAGTATTAAATCAGGATTAGCTGCTTGGATTAACTCATAGTCCGGACTGGAATTTCTACCAACAAAAGTAATCTCTTCATTCTCCATCTTTTGGATAACATCATCCACATACCATCCATCAATAGGGGTTGTCACTATAGTAGCCTTATCTATTGATTCTAATGCTCTTAACATGGTCATATTAACAGTGGAGAATGGTCCTATGCTATTCACAGGCTGATAAAGAACTTTTATATCATCTTCCAAGTCAGGAAGGTCCTTTCCTTCTGGAACTAATAGAGTTTCATTTCCATCAACATCTCTTATTATCTTGTATCCACCTTCATAATAATCCACGCTAAAGGAGCTAGCATATTTTAAGTCCAATTCTCCAGTCTTAACAAGACCTTTTTCATTTTCATTATCAAGAATATTTTCATCATTATTTTCTTCAACATCTACTGGGGCCTGTGAATCCCCCTCCCCTTGGCAGCCTACTAATGTTAATGATAATACAAGTATTAAAATTGCTATTTTACTTAAATTAATAAATCTTTCTTTCATGTCTTTTCCCCCTAGTATACTTTGTGATTACTTTAATCTATTAAAAGCATTTAATAGTTTGTCATTATTTTTCCTATCCTTAATAGCTACTCTTATATGATTGTCACCAAGGTCTATAAAACTTGAACATTTTCTAATGATTATCCCATGTTCTAAGAAATGATCAAATGCATATTCTTCATTGTTTTCTAACAGTTTTATCAAGATATAATTAGTATGGGAATCATAGACCTTGAGTCCTTCTATTTTAGATAGTTCATTCAATAGATATGACCTTTCCTTGTCTATGTAGCCCTTACTTTCCTTGATGTAATCAAGATCATTAAATATAAATTGGCCTGCTATATCTGCTAGGGCATTCACACTCCAAGGCAATTCTACCTGGCTTATCTCCTTTGCCTTATCTATTGAAGTACAAGCATATCCCAGTCTAATGCCTGGAAGTCCAAAGAACTTGGTAGCAGCTCTGATGATAGCCACATTTTTGTACCCATCTTCTTTGAAAAGCTCTATACTATCATAATCCTCTGGACAGAACTCAAAAAAGGCTTCATCCAATAATAAAAAGGCATTATTTTTCTTTACAATTTTATATATCTCTAGCAATTGGTCTCTAGGTATTCTCAGGCCTGTTGGGTTGTTAGGATTGCCTAGTATCAGTAATTCATCCTTTTCTATTTCTTCTAGTCTATCCATATCTAAGGAAAAATCATCTTTATATGGAATTCTTCTGATTTCCTTATTATGAACCCTTGCTCTTAATTCATATTCTGAAAATGCAGGTGTTGTTATAGCTACTTTTTCATGATTAATGGTAAAATTATTTATTATCTCCACTGCTCCATTTCCAACTAAGGTATTTTCTTCCTCACACTTTAAATATTTTGCCACTGCTATTTTTAGCTTTCTATATTTAATATCTGGATAGGCTGTTAGAGTTTTAAAGCCATCTATCAATAGCTCATTTAATCCTTTTGGTATTCCTAACGGATTGATATTGCTAGAGAAATCAATTAGTTGGCCTTGGTATTCATTCTCATATGTTAATAAATCTCCACCGTGTTCTATTTTTCTCACCTCCTTCAAGTAATTAATTTAATCAAGTAATATAAAATTAAGAAGGCTATTTCAGAGCCATACATTATTTCAACCGACCCTTTTATATGGCCTTTGTTAACCTCATTGGTACTGTCTCCAATATACGGTTTGTCCTCATATTGACCATGATAATAAGAACCACCTCCCAGCTGTATGCCTAGAAGGCCTGCAGTAGCACTTTCTGGATAACCACTGTTTGGACTTTTATGATTTCTTCTGTCTCTTTTTAAAATCTTCATTCCATTTTTATAATCGAATCTTCCAATTGATGAGATATTCATCAAAATAGCAGTCAATCTTGCAGGTATTAGATTAAATAAATCGTCTACTTTAGCTGGAAAGTATCCTAAGTGCTTATATTTATCATTCGTGTAACCTAGCATAGAATCCATGGTATTAATGAATTTGTAGGCCAGTCCACCTGGTGCTCCTAACAGGACTATAAAAAATAGAGGTCCTATTACTCCATCAGAAGTATTCTCTGATACGGTTTCTACAGTAGCTTTGATGATTTCTTCTTCACCTAAACTTGAAGTATCCCTGCCAACAATATAGGATAGCCTTTTTCTAGCTTCTGCTATTCCTTGGTCTAAAGCTTTATAGACCATAGTTGCCTCATAATGAAGGGATCTGGCTGCTATGCAGGTGTATATTAGATAGATGTTGATGCCACTATAGAGGATCTTATTTGTGCTTACTAAGCTTAGCAATATATATGGTACAGAAAATCCTAAGCTAATATTTATAAGAACTATGACTAGCCCCATTATCATAAGTCCCTCCTTGGATTTGCCAATTCTTCTGGCTAATTTTTCTTCTAAGCTTATGATCCTCCCCATTAGTTTTACTGGATGTGGAAAGTTATAGGGATCACCTACTATGCAATCCAATATTACTGCTATGATTAGATCAATCATTATTTACTCCAATGATCCTATAGATATAATCCATATCCATATTCCCCCTAATTCCTTGAGCTAATCTTTTAAGCTCTAGCTCTTCTTCATCTAAATTTTGAGCTTCCACTTTAGGGTCCTTATTTCTATGAATTAATGAATCCTCATCCACAAGTTCCAGAGGGATATAAGGGATTACACCAACCACTGGAATATTGACCAGGTCTTCTATCATCTTAATTCCAGGCTCTAGTAGAGTCTTGTCCCCTCTGAATTTGTTGATAATAAGTCCTTTGATCCTAGCTCTCTCATGAGGCTCTAAAAGCATAACTGTCCCATAAAGCGCAGCAAAGGCCCCACCCCTATCTATGTCCGTTACCAATAATACTGGTGCATCTGCTATTTCAGCCATGCCCATATTTACTATGTCATTCTCTTTTAGATTTATTTCAGCTGGACTTCCTGCTCCTTCTATTACCACAATGTCATGCTTTGATTCAATCTCTTGATAGCTCTCTCTAATCATTTCCCTGAGACTAGGTCTAAATTTAAAGTAATCCCTGGCAGGCATGTTCTTTGTTTCATCACCATTTACCACTACCATAGAACCACTATCTGAATTTGGTATAAGTAATATAGGATTCATATGATGACTTGGTTCAAGCCCTGCTGCTCTAGCCTGTAAGGCTTGAGCTACTGATATCTTTTTCCCTTCATTTGTTATGTAGAATTTGGAGCTCATGTTTTGTGATTTAAATGGATATACTTGGTATCCATCTTCTTTAAATATCCTGCAAAGACCTGTACACATGAGGCTCTTCCCTGCAGATGAGGTTGTTCCTTGAATCATAATACTGGACATATAATCTCCTCCTAAAATACAAAAATTCCCTGAGTAAGTAACCTCAGGGAATTTTAATCTTTATAAATGTATGCAAAATATGCATAAAAATATTGCCTATCCTTCCCACCGAAGGTTGCTAACATGTTAAATAGGTAGGTCTCCTGGCTTATGAATCATCCTCGACCAACACCTTCCCAGATTTATCCAGTGGTATAAGTTGATCTCGTCATCAATTACAGTAGCGGGGGCTGCATGGGATTATTAACCCATTTCCCTTTTAATCTTATGAACCTAATTAATCTTTTTATTCAATTGATTTCTATAATAGCATAATATTTAGTCATATGCAATAAATATTTTAAAGTAAAATTATACTATAATCCAATATAATCCAATAAAAGAGGTATAACTCATATTAATTAATCGAGATGATGTCTTCTATTAATTAGTATACACAATCTAAATCCGAATCCTTTAATTCATCTTTAAGAATGTAATCAAGAAATTCCCTTACAGCACCTTCACCACCATTACAAGTCGAAACAAAGTCTGCAATTTCTTTTATTCTTGTGGCAGCATCAGCTGGACACCCTTTTAATCCACATACTTGCATACATATATAATCATTCTCATCATCACCTATATAAGCTACATCTTCATATGACAAATTAAATTTTTTTAAGATTTCTTCAAGAACTAATTTTTTGTTGGATACTCCTTGGTGAAACTCAGTAATATTGTGTTCCTTCATCCTATTAACCAAAATTTGTGAACTTCGCCCTGTAATAACTACTGGTATTATCCCATAATTTGAGAGTTGTCTAATTCTCAATCCGTCCTTTGCGTTAAAAGCCTTGAAGGTTTCTCCATCATTGCCCATATAAATTTTCCCATCTGTTAGTGTTCCATCAACATCCATAACAACCATTTTGATTTTGTTTTCTTTCATATCATTCTCCTTAATAATTCATTCTATTGAATCACATTACTACAATTATACTGTATGTCTAAATTAGTGGAATTTAAATAAAAATAGTCCAGTAGATTTCACTAGACTATTTTTATTGGCTATCAATTTCCAGATAGTCCTTTATACTTTCAATTAAATTGTTATTCTAATATTGTCTTATTGTTCTTTTTTATCATTTTTAATCATGTTATCCCATTTTTCAACTAATTCTGCTCTATTCTCACCTGACCATTCTAAGTCATATTCGTTTAATGGTACATCCCTTAGAGCTTCAGCTTTTTCTGGAATTTTTGCATCTGGATTTGACGGAAATTGATATGAACCAAATTGTTGACCAATTTCTTGCGCATCAGTTGTCAATGCCCAATCGATAAATATCTTTGCTGCTTCTAGTTCAGGAGCACCTTCTATAATACCAACTGCTGCTGTTGAATACCAAGTTCCATCTGCTGGTGGAACTACACTAATATTTTCAAATCCTTCCTCAATATGTCTTAAGCCATTATGCATAAATGTT
>CAZXWU010000076.1:0-8228 GCA_964644495.1 uncultured Tissierella sp. | reverse complement strand
AGTATCATCGACAAAGATAATCTAACAAAAATAAACTCAATAGATTTAAAGAAGATTATTCCAGGTGTGACAGGGTCTACAAGGGTAATCCTTGAGGGTGAAGCTAGACTATTGCTTTTAAATTCTGATAATGACTCCTTATATAGAGTAGATATGGCTAAACTAGAGTTATTGGATGTAGTAAAACTTGGACGTTGCCCTATTCGTGTAAAGACCTTTAAGGACAAGATTTATGTTGTAAATATAGACTCAAATTCTCTAACAATTATTGACAAGCATAATTTGATTGTTTTAGAGAACATATATCTTGGAGAAAAACCTACAGATTTGGCAATTGATCAGACACTCGGAAAGGTTTATATAACTAATTTAAATAGTCATAGCATTAGTGTTATAGATTATGAAAGTGACAATATTGAGGAAATAAAATTATCATTTATGCCATTTAGAATTAAAGTAGAGAAAGGTATTATTTATATTTTAGGATTCTTAAATAGTCATACACTTGGTCTTGGTATATTGTCATCTTTTGATACTGGAGACAATAGCCATCTATGGACTAAAATAATTAATGGCATATATTTTGATTTTATCAAGCATGACAGGGAGGAGATATTTTATTTAGTTGATTCTGAAAATTCTTGGCTGTATGAGTTTCATAAGGATAAGGATAAGAATTATCGGTCAACTTATATAGGTGGCTTGACCAACTTTATAAAGTATGATTCTACTTACCTATACTTGAATGATATGGTTCACAATGAGATAGTCCTGGTAGATACAAAAAACAATGAAATCAAAAAAAGAATAACAGTAGGCATAGAGCCTCATGATATTCTTTTGACTTAGTGGATTTATTGTATTAGTAGTTTAATTGTTTCAGAATAGATAAAATCTGTACGTTCTTCCCAGGACTTACTAACCATTTCAGCTTGGTCTTGAGAAGCCACATTTAGATATAGGCTATATAAAGTATCTCCATTTTCTACTAGTTTTAGATTAACCACAAATTGCCCATCGTCTCTCTGATAATACTCTGAAAACACTTGAGCTTCTTTTTTTTGCTGTATTTTTTGAGTATTAAACTCAGTTTCTAAGTTTTCTTTAATATTTTCAGGTATTTTATTATTAAAATAATCTAAAGCTATCTTACCTTTTTCTAGAATATTATATACTTCTTTCTGATCATCAGTAAGGATAACTTCAATTAATGAAGAATCGATCAGCTCGCTTAAATACTGCTGTATAGAGAAGAAATTCATGTAATTTCTCTCTAATATAAATTCTGTAAGCTCATTCTTGGAAAAATTATAATTTGATTCCTTTATAATATATAATAATACAAGTTTATTTTGGGCAAGTTCTTCGCTATTATCACTAAACATCAATGTCACCCTCTTAATTTTGATAGAGTCTATTATATCATTATAAGTTAGATTCATCAATAAATTCGATTTTTTATATGATTAGGTCATAAAAATAAAAAGGAGTGATTTCTCACTCCTTTTTCTTATATATACTTAACTTTTTCCTGCTAATTGATTTTGAGCACTTTCTACTAATTTCTTTGTCATGTATCCACCAACATAGCCATTTTGTCTTGAAGAAAGATTCCCTTTGTCTATATTATCATAATTTTGGAGTCCTAGTTCATTGGCTATTTCTAATTTCATTTGATTTAAAGCTGCTCTTGCTTCAGGAACAACTATTTTGTTACTATTGTTATTATTATTAGCCATAATTCTTACCTCCTCTATTTATTAAATGGCAATTTCCTTGCCTACTATTAATATAACCCTATCAAAACTTTATATCCTGGAAGTTTCCAAACTAATTGTCTGAAATATCCAATGTGTTTTACTTAATAGGTGGATATATAGTAATAATTTTTCTCAAAAAGAATAATTATGTATTATAGGAAAAGGAGGAGGTTTGATGAAAAAAAACTATCACTATTATCTAATCTATAGAATTATAATGGTACTGATATTATTGACTATATCTATCTTAATAATTAATAAAAATAAAAATTTCAACTTAGTTAATGTTTTTGCGCCTACAAAAGAATTACCAATTTATAGTGTCCAAAGAAATGATAAAAAAATCGCTATATCTTTTGATGCTGCTTATGGTGATGAATACACTCTAGATATCCTGGACACACTAGATAAATACAATGTAAAATCCACCTTTTTTTTAGTAAAATTTTGGGCTGACAAGTTTCCTCATCAAGTAGCTGAAATACATAATAGAGGTCATGAAATTGGAAATCACTCTGCGACCCATCCCAATATGAGTCAACTATCAAGGGAACAAATAGTGGAGGAACTTGAATCTACAAGTGATGTAATCTATGAATTGACCAATGAAAAACCCTTTTTGTTTAGGCCTCCTTTCGGAGATTATAACGATCGTTTGATACAAACTTGTAGAGAAATTGGATACTCTGTAATCCAATGGGATATAGACTCTCTAGATTGGAAGAATCTAGGAGTTCAACCTGTTGTAGATACAGTAGTTAGAAATGTAAAAAGTGGGTCTATAGTATTGTTTCACAATAATGCTGATTATATTAGTGAATATTTACCTATTGTTATTGAAAGGTTATTGGAGAAGGGATTTGAAATTGTACCTGTTTCTGACTTAATATATTATGACAATTATACAATTGATAATAGCGGAAGACAAATACCTATAGAATAATCGAGGGGATATAGTGAATGAATTAAAGATCATCTTTGTGGGCATTATTGAGGAAAATCATCATACTATGAATACACTAAAAGGATTGTTAACTTCCTTTGATTATGTATTTTTATATTCTAATGCCAAAAATAATATTTTTTATTTATATAAGAATGAGACTATTATAGTAGTGAACAAGATGAAGGCCAATGAGCTACAATTCTTTGAGGAATATGGAATTGAATTTAACTTTCTAATTGTAAACAATATTGATTTTAAATCCGATGGTAAAACTCTATTTAGGAATCAATTTAAGAAATGCCAATACTATATAATCAATTCTGATGGCAATAATTTAAGTATGCTTACAAAGGAGCTACTAGATGGTATAGTCATTACTTATGGATTTAATAGCAAAGCCACTATGACTATATCCAGTAATGTAATAGAACAGAATATGGAAGCAAGTCTTTGTCTACAACGTGATATATTGACCCTGTCTGGAGAAAGGATAGTTCCATTTGAATTTATCGTTGAGATCGGATCCCATGATAAGGACTATATATACTCTGTCTTAGCAGTGTCAATTTTTACTCTCCTTCTTGGAGAAAATATTCATTTTAAAAACAATTTAAAAATAGAATTACAATAAAAATACAATTGGGGCTTGCCAATTGTATTTTTATTAATTTATCATATTCCATTGTCCATATGAATAACATTTATAAGAGAATGTTCAATAAGAAGAATAAGGGGGCTACATTGATGTTAGAGAAAAATATGGACACAAATATGGTAAAGGTTGTTGGTCTTATTAAAAGTGAGAAGGAATTTAGTCATGAGATGTATGGGGAGACATTTTATAATATTTATTTGGAGGTACCAAGACTAAGCGAATCGGTTGATTTATTACCTGTAACAATATCTGAAAGATTGTTGGTAGGTATTGACATTGACCTGGGTAATTATGTTATTATTGAAGGACAGTTAAGATCTTACAATAGATATATAGAATCTACTAATAAATTAGTCTTGACTATATTCGCAAGGGAAATTTACTTACCAGGTGAAGAGGAATTAGAAGAATGTCTAAGAAAACCTAATGAAATATATTTAGATGGGTATATATGCAAGAAACCTATTTATAGGATTACTCCATTTGGTAGAGAGATCTCTGATCTATTAGTTGCAGTAAATAGAGCATACAATAAATCAGACTATATTCCTTGTATAGCATGGGGAAGAAATGCTAGATTCTGTGAAAAATTACTCGTAGGAGATCATATAAGATTGTGGGGCAGGATCCAAAGTAGAGAATACCAAAAGAAATTCTCCAATGGGGAGGTCGAAACCAGAGTTGCGTATGAAGTCTCCATAACCAAGCTAGAGTATTTTGAAAATGATAATAATAGAATTGACACATCAGATGAGGAAGAGGAAGGATTAGATTAAATATGAATTATGAATTGATTATTATTGTAATACTATCTATAATATTATTAAGCTACCAATATACACTTAATCTCATCTTGAAAGAGCTGAAGGAGATTAAATTATTGATTCGAAGGAATAAACTCAAGGATGATTCTAATAATAATACTTAGACCAAATGGAGGGGGACAATTTGCATATCAACAAAAGAGAAAGAACTCTATTTTCTAGAGAAGAAATTGCAAAAAGAGTTGAAGAATTAGGAATTGAAATCAGTAATGACTATAAGTCCAAAGAATTAGTTGTGATTTGCTTATTAAGAGGGAGTTTTATTTTCACATCAGACTTAGTAAGAGAGTTGACAATTCCAGTAGAAGTTGACTTTATGACTACTTCATCCTATGGACACAGTGAGAACTCTAGTGGTAATGTAGATATTGTCCATGATATTCGAGCGGATGTAGAGGGCAAAGATATACTAATAGTTGATGATATAATTGATTCAGGCTTTACTCTAGAACATGTTTATAAATATTTAGAAGGGAAATCACCAAATTCCATAAAAATTTGTGTTATGCTAGATAAACCAAGCAGAAGAAAAGTAGAATTATCACCTGATTACCTTGGATATACTATACCTGATGTTTTCATAGTTGGCTATGGATTAAACTATGGTGATTTTTATAGGAATATACCCTATATCTTTACATTTGACTAATCATCACCTACAGGTCTCCTGTAGGTGTATTTATTAATAAGGTGGTGGTAAGGTATCAGAGAAAAAAGGAAGATCTCAATTTTTGAAGTAAATCTTCTATATTTGCTGTTAGGGCTTGCCCTTTTAACCCTAGGCTCTGCTGTACAATATAGGGAGTTGTTTTCTGGACTCTTGATCACAGAGTACCTAATAATACTATTGCCAAGTTTGCTATTTGTTAAGGGCAAGGGTGAATCAATCAAAAAAACCTTAAGGCTAAATAAGATTGGATTAAGACAAATCATACTTGTGATAGGAATAACCATATTTACTTATCCCATAGCAGTATTTTTTCAAGCAATTTTATTAACCATAATCAACTTATTTAGAGAGGTTACACCATCCTCTGTTCCAATGCCCCATGATGGTTTACAATATTTAATCAGCTTTTTTATTATAGCTGTATCACCAGGCATTTGTGAAGAAGTTTTGTTTAGAGGAGTAATGCTGGATACCTATAGTAAAATAGGCTATAAAAAAAGCATTATCATAACTGCATTATTATTTGGTATGTTTCATTTTAATATATTGAACTTTGTAGGACCTACTATACTGGGGATAGTATTCGGGATAATGGTATATAAAACTAATTCCATTTATTCATCAATGATAGGACATACCATCAATAATGGAATAGCTTTGACCCTTGGTTTCATCCTAAACAAGTATCAAGGTGAGATAGATCAGCTTGCTATGGAAAGCTCAGCTAGCATTGAATCTACTTCCTTTGGGACTACAAACCTTATTGGTATTTTATTTTTGGTATTTTGCTTTTTCATGGTAAAATCTATGCTAAATAAGTTGCCCGCAAGAGAGAATGATTATGATTACAAAAACTCCTATTATGATACTAAAGATCAGGAATCCTATATGGAAGATCAATATTATAATAAGGAATTTGAGGACTATGTATCTAGTAGGTTTGAAAGGATTCAGTATTTTCCTTTAGTTACCCTTGTATTTATCTTTATATTGGTCAATTGGATATTTTTCTTTATCTAGAGAATAAATTGACTCTATTGTCTTCATAATAAAGATATGGAGGGATGATATGAGTAATACAAGAAAAAATAAGAAAAGAAAAATTGAAACTGAAGATGATATACTAAAATATGAGATTGCTGAAGAACTAGGCCTTATGGATAAAATTAATGAAGTAGGGTGGCCAGGACTCACTGCAAAGGAGTCTGGAAGAATTGGCGGGATTATGACAGCAAGAAAGAAGAAAAAGCAACAAGAAAAGAACAAAGAAAAATAGATTTGAATAGGAGTATTATTAATATGTATTATAATTTCGCATATCTATATGATGAACTGATGAATGATTTTGATTATAAAGCCTGGTATGAATATATAGAGAGTATTTTTGATAAGTATAACAAGAGGCCGGTGGATATATTGGAGATGGCTTGTGGTACTGGAAGCCTCTCTTATTACATTGGGAAAGAGGGGTACAAGCTTACATGCTTTGATCTTTCCGAAGAGATGCTATCAATTGCCTATGACAAGTTAAGGAGATTCAAAAATGTCAAGATACTTAGACAAGATATGACCTCTTTTTCTATAAATAAAAAATTTGACTCTGTCATATCTATTTGTGACTCTATAAACTATATATTGGATAAAGATAATTTATTAAAGACATTTTCCAATGTCTATAATCACCTTAAAGATGATGGTATATTTATCTTTGATATAAATTCATATTACAAGTTAAAATATATTATTGGCAACAATACTTTTGTAGAGGATAGAGATAATATATTTTATACATGGCAAAACAACTATGATGATGAAGATGATATATGTGACTTTTACCTGACATTTTTTTACAGTGAAGACCATGAAAATTTTGTAAGATTTGATGAAGAACACCATGAAAAAGCCTACAAAATCGATGAAGTACAAGGATTGCTTAAAAAAGCAGGCTTTGATCAAGTGGATGTTTATGATGCCTTTACTTTTAAGTCACCAGGTGATAAAAGTCAAAGAATCAATTTTGTGGCAAGAAAGATGTCATGACTTTTTGAATACATTGATATTAATTGGGGTACATTATTGACAAATACTTATGTATTTGATAGAGTGATTTCAAATATCTAATTAATTTTTGTTACAAAACTGGAGGAATGTATACAGATGACAAAGGGTACAGTTAAATGGTTTAATGGTACAAAGGGATTTGGATTTATAACAACTGATGAAGGCGACGATGTTTTTGTTCACTTCTCAGCCATTCAAGACGAAGGATTTAAAACTCTTGACGAAGGAGCTGCAGTTGAGTTTGATCTTGTAGATGGGGAAAAAGGTCCCCAAGCTACCAATGTAGTTAAACTATAATTAAATTTGGTTTAAAATGCCCCTTTTTGGGGCATTTATTTTGATAAAGGATGTGAAATAGTGAAGGATTATTTAATAAGAGGAATGGATAAAGAAGGCAGGATTAGAATTTATGTGGCAAAATCAACAAATTTAGTCGAAAATGCTAGATTAACCCACAATACCTCACCAACAGCAAGTGCTGCATTAGGTAGGACACTTACTGCAGGAGTAATGATGGCTTCTATGATGAAAAATGATTCGGATGTATTTACTTTAAAGATATCAGGGGATGGACCAGCAGGTGCTATCTATGTGGTTGCTAAAAATAATGGAATGATAAAAGGTTATTTAGATAATCCTATGGCTGATGTGGCAAGTAGACCTAATGGTAAATTAGATGTAGGAGCTTTAGTAGGAAAGAATGGAACAATTACAACCATAATGGATTTGGGATTAAAGGAACCATATACTGGTCAATCTAATTTAGTAAGTGGTGAAATAGCTGAGGATTTAGCAAATTTCTATGCATATTCGGAACAACAACCCTCAGTGGTTAGTCTTGGTGTATTAGTAGATAAGGATATTTCAATAAGGGCAGCAGGTGGATATATTATTCAACTCCTTCCAGGAGTTACTGATGAGGATATAACGAAGTTAGAAAATGTACTAGAAAATATTGAACCAGTATCTACTATGATTGATAAGGATATGACTCCTGAAGAGATAATGGATAGTATTTTAGGTGACTTCAATATGCAGGTTATTGACAAAATGGATATTGAGTTTAAATGCGACTGTACAAGAGACCGTATTGAAAAAGTCCTGATTAGCATAGGTAAAAAAGAAATTCAGGATATAATTGAAGAGGATGAAAAGGCAGAAATTGTGTGTCATTTTTGCAATACAAAACATAGATTTAATAAGGAAGAACTGACTAAAATTCTTATTGACAACTTTGTGTAATTATTATATACTAATCATTGTGGCATTAGCCCAGATAGCTCAGTCGGTAGAGCAGTAGACTGAAAATCTA
>CAZXWU010000075.1:0-8327 GCA_964644495.1 uncultured Tissierella sp. | reverse complement strand
ATATCCAAAATAATAAGGAGTAATTTCTGGAATATTGATAATTAGATTAGGTACTCCACCCTTGGTGTGGGCATCTAATGCTCCTTCCATAGCTTTATTATTGACAAAGTTTATGGTTTTGCCTTGTAGATAATTTAGTCCATCCATATTATCCTCTGTACCATTTATAAGAATATCTTCATGAGATCTTTCTATTCTTAATATAGTCTGAAATAAATCCTTTCTTCCATCTTGTATGTACTGTCCCATTGAATGCAAATCAGTTGTATAATTCAATGATGATGGAAATATTCCCTTACCATCTTTTCCTTCACTTTCACCAAAAAGTTGTTTAAACCATTGGCTAAAATAGAATAGATTTGGCTCATAATTTACCATAATCTCTGTGGTTTTTCCCATGGAATATAATATATTTCTAATAACAGAATACTGATAACAATCATTGTCTTTTAGACTATTGCTACTTAAATCTTTCAATGCAACTTGAGCCCCTTTCATAACTTCATCTATATCTATTCCAGCAACAGCCATAGGCAATAAACCTACAGGAGTAAGCACTGAATACCTTCCTCCAATATCATCTGGTACTACAAATGTTTCATAACCTTCTTGATCTGATAATTGCCTTAAGGATCCACTACTCTTATCCGTAGTGGCATATATTCGTTTACTAGCTTCTTCTTTGCCATATTTGTTTTCCATATATTCTTTTAATATCCTAAATACCAAAGCAGGTTCTGTAGTTGTACCTGACTTTGATATAATATTAATAGAAACATCTTGTCCATCTATATTTTCAAGTAAGTGGTTTATATAAGTAGCACTAACATTATGACCTGCAAAGTATACCTTAGGTCCCTTTCTATTACTTTTAGTTAGCTCATTATAGAAACTATGATTTAACATTTCAATAGCAGCTCTTGCTCCTAAATATGATCCTCCTATACCTATTACAATAAATATATCTGAATCAGCTTTAATCTTTTCTGCAGTATTTTTAATCTTTTCAAATTCATCAAGGTCATAATTATTAGGTAGGTCTACCCATCCCAGAAATTTGCTTCCCTTACCACTTCCCTTATGAAGCATATCATGGCATAAAATTACTCTTTCTTTAAATTCATTTATCTTTTCACTTTCTATAAACTGGAGTGATTTTGAATAATCAAAAGTTATCTTTTCCATATATCTTTCCCCCTTCTTAGATATCGTCAATCTTTTCTTCCATGAAAGTAATAGACTTTTTTAAGGTTTTTTACTTTCACCTAAAGTATTCTCCTTAACTCCACCATATATCTTAAGTTTTGGCTCTGTTCCTGAAGGTCTTAAACATACCCAACTATCATCTTCTAAGATAAACTTAATAACATTTGCCTTAGGTAGTTTTATCTTCTCAACAGCCTTAATCCTATCCAAATAAAGACACTCTATCCCCAGTCTCTTCAAATTCCCTTATCTTTTCCCCTATATATTTAAATCCAATTTCCTTTAACACCCTTCTTGCAGGTATATTTCCTGTTCCATGTAAAGGAGTAAATGCTATCTTAAAATCATCTCTGAAAGTTTTAATATGATTTGCCAATCCCTGAGTAGTCTTCCTAACTATGTATTTATTCATTCTATTAGTACCAGCACCAATAACCCCTCTAAGGCCAGCTGTACCAAATTCTAATTCTTTATAAAGTCTATCCTCTATTTCTTTTTTATCATTTTTTAAAGATTTAGTTCGTTCTTAGTTTCTTCATCAAAATAAGGATTATTAAGCCAGAATTCATAGTTCTTCAATACATTTGATTCCACAATATATCCCCCCAACAAATTTTCTTGTCTTCTATTCTAATAGCTAAGTATAGAAAAAAGGTCAAGACCTAGCAAAATTCAATCTGCTAAAGATGACCTTCTATCTGTTTATCCAAAGACGCTAACTACTCCATGACTAAGCAACATGATCAAAATCCCAGCAATCAAGTTCCCAATAAATATAGTTGGAAATGCCCATTTAAATCTCATATCTAGTAAGGATGCAGCTAAACTTCCACTCCATACTCCTGTACCAGGTAATGGAATGGATACAAATAATAATAATCCCCAATAACCATATTTTTGTATCTTACCACTACCATTCATGGATTTATCTGTAAGTTTATGTATTAGTTTTTTAAACATCTTAGTTGTTTTCATATAATTAAATATTGGTCGAATGGTAAATAAAATAAAAGGAACAGGGATCATACTGCCTATAAAGCTAAGAATAGTAGCATGAATAGGAGACAATCCCAGGGATATACCTACTGGGATTGCACCTCTAAGCTCTATTATTGGCAATGCAGCTACTAGCATCACTGTAAATTCTATTGATAAAAAATTGAGTAACTCTGTTAGTAATGTCTGCATTAAGTGATCCCCTTATATAATTTATTTATCTTTAGTTTCTATCTCAAGATATATTGTATCATGCTTATATCCTGCTGGCTCACCAGATCCTATTATTATAACTTCTCTTTTGCCAATTCATCCATTAATTTGATCCTTTAGCCTCTTCATCCTTATTAGATTCGATTAATTTATTAATTCTGCATTTAATATTATTATAATCATAAACTTCATTTTCCTCTATCATAAATATCCTTAGTACCTTGTTTTTATAATCTGCTAACTTATTAATTATAGATAGCTCGTCCATAGCTAAAAAAGAAATTTCATCTTCAGAGTCTATTACTTTTATAGCTTCTATTAATTCTTCTTCATACCCAGCAATTCCTTTACAAAAGGAGTAATGGCTTGGTATGCACTCAAAATCAGATACCATGATTTGATATCCCCAACTATTTTCATCTACACTTAATATTTCAGTTACCTTTTCAGGAAATTCCTTTAATAATCTCTCCAAAATAGTAAATTCATTATTAGGTTCTTCTATATTTAAATCCTTAATCTCATATACTATCTTGGGTCTAATTCTTTCAATAAAGCACTTATATAACTTATTAAAATTATTATCATCATTATCTTCATAATAATTATTAAATGCTTGATATAGCATAGAATCATTAAACTTTAAAAACTCTGGACTATTAACATTATCTAGTATTTCCTCATACGAATTAAAAATTAATTTATCCTTTTCAATCATTTTAATATATATCGCCCTAATAATACCTTCAAAAGCTAAGCTTGTTTTATGCCCAACAACTTGTGAATAGTGGAAGTATCTTGACATTAAAAAATGTTCAACAACATGTTGCCCTTTCTTATTACACACTAAATTCTTTCCAGCAGGTAAACCTTTTGATGCATCAGGAACATCAACAACTAATAAAAGTCTAATTAGATATTCAAAATCAACAAGACCATATCTTACACCCGTTTGATATGAATCCCTAAGTAAATAATCTAATCTATCTGCATCTAAGCTGGAATGAAGTAATTGGGAATAGACCATGTTGGAACCTGCTATTTCTCCAGTTATAATCCTACCTATTTCACTTGGATTTATATTGTAATAACTTAATATCTCTTTAATTTCATTATTATTTTCGATAATATATTTACCTAAATATTCATGATGTGCACTTTTAGAGTAAGAGCTTGATAGTAAATATAGTGAAGTTTCCTTTTTATCTATAAAACCTTCTAAATATTCAATAGCCGTTTCATTATCTTTACAATAACCATATGCTCCTTCTCCCAAATGGGATAGGGGATAATGCCCTATATCATGAAGTAGCGCTGCTACTCTCATCTTTACAACATCTTCAATTGAGATACCACCACTCTTATGCAGGTGATCTGTCATTAGTCCCATAATATAAAGTACACCAAGGGAATGAACAAATCTTGAATGTTCTGCACCTGGAAATACATAATTAACATGGCCCAATTGTTTTATGCCCCTTAACCTTTGAAAGATTGGAGTACTTATTAATTTAAGTTCCAATGTCGTTATCGGAATTCCTCCATATATAGGGTCATTAATGTACTTAACTCCAAAATCTATTGCCGTTTCTATATTTTTTATACACATAATCTCTAAACCTTTAAATAATTATATTCAACTAGTTTATTAAATCCAAAATTACACTCTTCCCTTGAATATTTAGGCTTTTCCTTCTGTATTACTGAAATTACATCATCTTTGCTATCTGTTTCTATCCATATATGGTGGTTTCTATAAATATATAAAATTGATGCTAATAGCTCATACCAAGATGATTCACTTAATCCATTAGGCTTATCTTTATAAAAGTCATTAATTCTTTCCACCTTATTTTTAACTTCTACATTTAATGAAAAATCATTATAATCTTTATTTTTTAATATATTCAAATTGTCATATACATATTTAGTTAATGTAGGTGAATAAGGTCCTTTAAGGTACCAATTATATCCATATCCTAAATCTATACCTTCCTCTTGTAGTAAATAAATCTTTTTTTGAATAATTATGCGATCATCCAATGACTCATTACTAGTAATATTAAATTCCTTGAAGATTAATCCCTTAGCAATATCCATATTATCCATTTTGCCCCTCCTAATAACAAATTGTATATAATACTATTCTAATTTATAATATGCATTCTTTTCTAAATTGATAAAAATTTATTATCTAGTTAACATTGTACCTCTTTTATATTTTGATTCATTCATAGGCCTTAATTCTGGAAGATTTTCCTCTAAATAATCAGAAAACACCTTCAAATTAATTCTATGAATATAATCAGATTTTAATTCAACTTCCACTTGGTAATCTGATTTCTTATTACCATTTATATTTTCATATTCAACATCATCGAATACCATTTCGAAAGCCACATTATTTTTTGATAGTTTTATCTTCTTTCTTCTATTAGTAATAGTTAATGACTTTTCTAGGTCTTCCCATTTATATTCATCGATAAATTCAGGTAAGTATTTGATAATATATTCCTCATTATCTTTAATATGTTCTGAGTCTACCAATTCCTCATATTCAAATCTTTCATTTTGAATATTGCCATCATCTGATACTATTTCTGCTTTTGTCGGTGTTTTTATAGTAAGATAACAGTTATCATCTATTTTCCTAAACCTTAAAGTCTTGTCTTGATTTAAAAGATACTTATCATCTGTATCATAATAATAATCTACTTGTATCTTTTTATTATTAGAGCTATCCACTTTATATTCTTCAAGATTAGAAATTAATTTCTCAATCTTATCAAAAACCTCTAAATTATCCACTATATATTTCTTTTCTATCTCTATATAATTTCTATTATTATGAATCTCTATTAAATTCTTTATATCTCTAATAGCATCATTTTGATAGTCTATGCCAATCACTTCCTTTAAAACATCAAAATTTACAAAAGTCATTATCTTTCTTCCATTTAGACTTTCATTGATAATTTTGGATGTTTCACTAATATCATTTATTGTTCCATCACCTTTTAATATCCAAATATTATCTTCATCTTTTTTATATATATTATACTTCTCATTAGATTCTATCCAAAATTCTTCTTTATTATAATCATCTATAATATAATCATATTTAAGAAGTAATTCTTGTAATTCCTTTTTAAAAGCTTCAACATCTTCCTCAGAATTATTTAATATTTTCACTTTGGTATATTTCTCTCTATTTATTATGCATGAACATAATATTTTTAAAACTTCATCATCAGATTCCATCCATCTAGAAATAGATGATATCATTATATTGTCATCCAAAGACATATATTCCTGTACAGATATTTCTTTTTTACTGAATAATTTTAATAAAGGTTCTGGTATTGTACCTTTTATAAATTCATCCCCATCATTAAGATTTTTAATAGCCCTTTCTAGTATCTTTTTAATAATAATTTCCATCTCACATTTTACAGGATGAAGATAAATTTCCTTTAACATTTGATACCTTGCTAGTAAATAGTTTTCTATATCTGCCATAAACTTATCTATAAAACATACGTAATAATTATCCTTACTTACAGTAAGTGTCATTGAGCTTATAATTCTTTCAATATCAATGTTACCAAAAATAGCACCAGTATATTGTGAATCTCTGAGTAAATAATCCATTCTATCTGCATCAACTTGGCTACTAATTAGGGATGATAATATAAAAAACAAATCAATCATATTATCTTTATTATCAATATGACCATTATCTTTTGCTGACTTTTCTTTAAGGATTATATTAGCTAAATCATCGGGGAAATTATCATCAAAATTATTCCTCAATATACCATTTATACTACTATCTGTATCAGTAATAATTTTAATAGTCCATGATTCATGATTATCACTATCAGGTATTGCTTTTTCAAATGCATGAGAAAAAGGTCCATGTCCTATATCATGTAATAAAGCTGCAGCCAATGCAAGATTTACATCCCGTTCATCTATCTCTAGATTTATATTCTCCATAATAGGTCTAAAGTGCTCTATTATCTTTTGCATGATATAATATGTGCCTATTGAATGAGAAAATCTTGTATGTTCTGCACCTGGAAAAACAAGATACGCAACAGAAAGTTGGTGTATTCTTCTTAACCTTTGAAATTCTGGAGTATCAATAATTGATAAAAGATCTTGTGGAAAAAATATATCTCCATGTATTGAATCTCTTATAATTTTCCCTTTTGAAACTTCAAGTCCATTATTCATAAAAACACCACCTGATTTTATTTTAATTATATATCTAATTCTTACTATTAATATTATACTTTATTAATTACTCTTATAAGAAGTATATCATACATATTATAAATTATAGTTACTATTATCTATGACTTTGAATACATCTTTTCATAATACCCCATATAATCACCTGAAACTATATTTTCCATCCAGTCAGTATTATTTAAATACCATTCTATGGTCTCCTCTATACCCTCTTCAAAAGTATATGCTGGCTCCCAGCCCAGTTGGGTAGTTATCTTGGTATTATCTATTGCATATCTTCTGTCATGGCCTGGTCTATCTTTTACATACTTAATTAAATCTTCTGATTTCCCAAGAGCCTCAATAATTAGTTTAACTATTTCAATATTAGCCTTTTCATTGTTTCCACCAATATTATAAATTTCACCATCTAAACCCTTGTGTAAAACCACATCAATAGCTTCACAATGATCAGATACATGTAGCCAATCCCTTACCTGCATACCATCCCCATAAATAGGTAGGTCGTGTCCTTTAAGACAGTTATTGATTATAAGGGGAATTAATTTCTCAGGGAATTGATAGGGTCCATAGTTATTACTGCAACGAGTAATATTCATAGGCATTCCAAAAGTTTCATTATAGGCTCTTACAATTAAATCTGCACTAGTTTTAGACGCTGAATAGGGACTGTTGGGAAGTAGATTCATATCCTCAGTAAACAAACCTGTTTCACCTAAAGCACCATAAACTTCATCAGTTGAGACTTGTACAAATTTAACCCCTGGCTTATATTCTCTGCAATATTTATCATCAGGATTAACCTTCCAATATCTTTTAGCAGCATCCAAAAGTACTTGGGTTCCAATTATATTAGTTGTTAAAAATACTTCTGGTTCTTCAATGCTCCTATCCACATGAGACTCTGCTGCAAAGTTTACAACTACATCTATATCTTGCGTTTTAAAAATTTGTTCTATGGCTTCCTTATCCCTTATATCTACCTTGGCAAACATATAATTAGCTGCTGTATCTACATCAGCAAGGTTTTCTAAATTCCCTGCATATGTTAAAGCATCCAGATTGATTATATTGTACTTAGGATATTTTTTTACCATCATCTTTACAAAATTACTACCAATAAAACCTGCACCACCTGTAACTAAAATATTCATTTATATCTCCTTTCCGCCTAATTAAAATCCTTTAGCTAGGCTTAGTAAGTATTGTCCATACTCTGTCTTTTCATATTCCCTACCTAAGGCAATAAGCTCTTCTTTAGTAATCCATTTGTTTCTGTAAGCAATCTCCTCAGGACATGAAATATAAAGACCTGTCCTATTTTGCATGGTTTGTACAAAGTTAGATGCGTTGGCAAGCCCTTCATAAGATCCAGTGTCCAACCAAGCAAATCCTCTACCTAAGAGTTCTACCTTCAATTTTCCTTCTTTTAAATATTCCCTATTTAAATCTGTTATCTCAATCTCTCCACGAGCTGAAGGCTTTAATTTCTTTGCTCTTTCTATTACAGTATTATCATAATAATATAGTCCTGGTATGGCATAGTGGGACTTTGGATTCTCTGGCTTTTCTTCTAAGGATACTACATTGTTATCCCTGTCAAATTCTACTACACCAAATTCTCTAGGATCTGGGACATAGTAGCCGAAGATAGT
>CAZXWU010000074.1:0-8363 GCA_964644495.1 uncultured Tissierella sp. | reverse complement strand
ATCATATTCTTTAATCACTTTAATTAACTTTTCTTTATCATAATGATTTGTATCTACTTCAATTTTTTTATTGTTAAAAGCTTCTATGGCACTTATATCTAAACCATCATTCGCTAATATCTTCATTTTACATTCCTCCAATTTTAATATGGACATTCCCCAGAACCAAACATACGGTGGGGACATTCCTCAAAGAGTTCGACATACATTGGGGACATTCCTCAAAGAGTTCGACCGTCATGCAGAGGTGTGTCCCCTTTCCTTAAACGAGGTGTGTCCCCTTTTCTTAAACGAGGTGTGCCCCCTTTCTTTAAACGAGGTGTGTCCCCTTTCCTTTATTAAATATTTAATATATCATCTATATTTTCTAGTAATTCCTTTATATCATGGACTTGAGTATCCGCCATATGGGCAATTCTAAAGGTTTTTTCCTTCAAATCCCCATAGCCATTTGATATCATCATTCCTCTTTTTTTGAGTTCATTATTTAAGTTTGCCACATCTATATTCCTTGTATTTCTTATGGCAGTCACTGTCCTAGAAAGATACTCTTCATTACCAAAAATTCTAAACTTATCTCTTGCCCAAGTCCTAACCACTTCTGCCATATCCAAATGTCTTTGGTACCTATTTTCAAGGCCTTCTACATTCAATATATAATCCAACTGATAATCCAAAGCAAACATATGGGAAATAGAAGGTGTTGATGGATATTGATAATCTTTTTTGATTATATAGTTATATAAATTCAATAAATCCAAATAATAGCCTCTATTTTCTACCTTCTTGGCTCTGTCTATTGCCTTGTCAGAGAATGTACATAGAGAGATACCTGGAGGGAGGCCAAGGCACTTTTGGCTAGAAGTAATCACTATATCAATTCCTAATTTATCTATATCAACCTTGTGTCCTACAGCGGAGCTAACCATATCCACACAAAATATGACTTCAGGATATTTGTTCAAAACTTGGCCTATCTCTTCAATAGGATTGGCGATACCTGTCGATGTTTCATTGTGGGTAATTGCTACTAAATCATATTTTCCAGTCTTTAGAGCTTTATCTATAACTTGAGGATCTGTTGCCTCTCCCATTTTGCTTTCGAATAGGTCCGTATCTACTCCATTTCCAATGGCCATCTGATACCATCTTTTCCCAAATGCTCCTATGGAAAATACTGCAGCCTTTTTTAAGGTACAAGACCTAATTGCTCCTTCCATCAATCCACTACCTGATGAAGTTGATAAGAGTATTTCTTCCTTTGTATTCCAGATTTTTTGCATATTCTCTGATATTCTCCTTTGTAGACATGAAGCTTCCTGTGTCCTATGTCCTATCTGTGGAATAGCCATCTTAGATAATACATCCTGTCGAACATCTACAGGTCCTGGTATAAATAATTTAGTATGCATGATAATTCCTCCTTAAATATAAAAAGCTCCCATCCCTATTAAATAATAAGGGACGAGAGCATATCTACCGCGTTGCCACCCAAATTAACAGACTATACTTCATCTGTTCACTCGAACCCTTTATCGCAGGGTATACGTCTTATTCATCATAAGATGCTCAGAAATGGATTCATCAGACTATTTGCAAATTCCCACCGACCATTTGCTCTCTTTCTAAATAATTACTGATTACTGTTTTCCTTTATCGCATTGAAGTTATTAAAGTATTGTTACTATTCTATGACTTAAAAATTATTTTGTCAAGTATTTTTTTTAATTTTTTTTAAAGTTATTTTTAATTATTTTTTATAATTATTTTATATCCTTGATATCGGCCTTAATGGTTGTCCTTGAATTTCTATTAGAATTTATATTTAACTCATTTACCATTGTAAATCCGAGTATCATTGCACCACCTATAATTTGTATTGGTCTTATTGATTCCCTAAGTAGAGCAACTGACACTATTATAGATACTAGAGGGTCAATATAAGATAAGATAGCCGCCTCTTGCCCCTTTAGATCTTTTATTGAGGAGAAGAAGAGACAATATATTAATCCAGTATGAAATGCCCCTAATATAAGTAGATTGATAAGTCCAAATGAATTTATTTCTAATATATTGATGCCACTAGTAGCTATTACATAGGGTGTAAGTACTATTATTGCAGCTATAAACTGGATTATAGTCCTGTCCATTCCTGTAACATTTTTAATCAATTTATTTAAGAATAGAACTGTAGCATAAAGTACTGCTGCGCCTAATCCATACAATATCCCAATAGTGGTTGAGTTAGAGGCTCCTGCTCCATCACTTCCAATAATCATTACAAGTCCCAATGTAGCCATAAGAAAGCAAATTATCTGTTTTCTAGTCAGTTTTTCTTTCAAAAAAAGTGAACTTAAAATAATTAGTAATACAGGTGCAAAATAGTAGCTAAGGGTTGCCAAGGAAACAGTGGTATATCTATAGGCTTGAAAAAGTAGTAGCCACTGAAATCCCATTGCCATGCCTGAAAGAAATAATATTGGTAATTCCTTCCTTACCTCTAAGAAAATAGCCCTTCTTCCACTAAATAGTTGATATATTAAGATTACAAATAGTCCTATGATGGCTCTAAATAAAGAAATCTCACCAGTAGATAGAGGAATATTCTTGACAAAGATTGCAATTGTACCGAATGTGATCATGGAAAATATAATTTTAAGCTTTGCCTTCATTGAAGTCACCCTTTATCCCTTTGAATTTTATAGTATAGTTTATCAGGTTAAGGTGCTAAAGGCAACTATATTTTGGAAATAAAAATAGACTAAAAAGCAGATAATAGTTTAAGCTATTATCTGCTTTCTTAATCTATAGATCATATGGTCTTGTCGACCAAAGTTTATTCTATGCTAGTTACGCTTTAAATACGGTTTACCATTAGCTGCCGGTCCATCGACCCAGGCCTAATCAAGGTTGTATTATATTTTTAATGGAATAACTTATCAAGTTTATTTTAATTTAATTTCCCTGCTCTATTATTGTAAGCTTTTTTTCTTCCACTAATGTATTGGTAAACTTAAGATGCTCTTCTAACATTATTTCTGTTTGTAGCTTTTCTTTGGCTACTGATAACATCAGCTTTATCCTATTCTCTTGATTTACCCTTGTTGCACCTGGGTCATAATCAATTGGGACAACATTGGAATCTTCATGTATTCCTTTTATCTTTCTGATTAGCCCTTTTCCTATTATATGGTTAGGTAGGCAGCCAAATGGTTGTGTACAGATTATATTTTCATAACCCAACTGGATAAGCTCCATTATTTCTGCTGGTAATAGCCAGCCTTCACCCATCTTTGCCCCTAATCCAATTACCTTTTCCCCTAGTTTCTTTAGATGCCTAAAACCTGTTGGGGCTACAAACTTATCATGTTGCCTTATGGCATCTATTATATCCGACTCTACCCTAATTAGTAGATCATTCAATAGCCTTGATCCTTTACTCTTTATGTACTTTCCTCCATAAAGAGCTGTATCTATAACTCCATTTTCTACACAATACATCAAAAATCCTAATAATCCAGGTATCATTACTTCACAATCTTCTTCATAAAGAAATTTTTCTAAATCGTTGTTACCAAGGCTTGAATATTTTACATATATCTCCCCAACTACACCAACCTTTACCTTTGGTGTCTTGATTATTTCGATTTTTGCAAAAGAATTTGCTATTTCATTGAGATTTGCTTTAATCTCTTTTACCTTATATCCCTTTTTATGGGTTAGATCATAGGATAATTTATCAATCCAATGATTGACTAAGGCTTTAGAGTCTCCCTTGTTGACTTCATAAGGTTTGACCTGATTATCTAATAACATGATTAAGTCACCATAAGCCACTACTGCTAGAGATTCTCTAAGCATTTGTAAGCTATACTTAAATCCTGGATTGGGTTCTAATCTAGATGCATTCAAGGATATTACTGGGACATGGTCATAGCCTGATTTCTGCAATGCCTTTCTCAAGAGATGGATATAGTTTGAAGCACGACATCCTCCACCAGTCTGAGTAATCATAAGGGCAGTCTTGTTGACATCATACTTTCCACTCTTTAATGCATCTATCAATTGTCCTATAACTAGAAGAGCAGGGTAACAGGTATCATTATGCACTAATTTTAGGCCTTCATCTACTACGGATGATCCTTCATTGTTTAGAACAACCATATTGTAGCCATGGTTATTGAATACTTTTTCTAGCATAGCAAAATGTATAGGCAACATATTTGGAACTAATATAGTATAATCCTTTTTCATATCCTTAGTAAATTCAACCACTTTATTGCGCAAGATTAATCACTTCTTCCTCTCTTTGGGCTATTGCAGCTAATAAGCTTCTCAATCTAATTTTCACTGCACCTAAATTTGTTATTTCATCTATCTTTATCTGAGTATATATCTTACCTTCTTCTTCTAGAATGCTCTGAACCTCATCCGTGGTCACTGCATCTAATCCACAGCCAAAGGATACTAGTTGGACTAGGTTCATATTTGGCTTATCCTTAATATAATTGGCTGCAGAAAACATCCTTGCATGATAAGTCCACTGATTCAATATATCTGTTGGGATCTTTTCGCTCAAATGATTTACAGCATCTTCTGTGACAACTACGAGCCCAAACTCAGTCATAAGTTTTGCTATTCCATTATTTATTTCCGGATCTATATGATATGGTCTACCTGCTAATACTATTACTTGCTTATTATTTGCTTCAGCTATGGCTAGGTAGTTTTTCCCCATATCTCTGACTCTATTAAGATATAATTCATATTCATCAAATGCTTTCTTGACAGCTAATTTTACCTCATTATAGGATATATTTCCAAAATTCTCATCCATTATTCTATACATGGTCTTAGTAAAACCTTTCTTTCTATGGATACCTATATAATCATAGATAAATTTAACCTTGTCTATCTCAGACACATTAGCTTTTATCACTTCTGGATAATATGCCACAACTGGACAGTTGAAATGATTGTCACTTTTTTCTTCATCAATATTATATGTCATACAAGGACAAAATATTGCATCTACATTTTTATCTAATAGGTATTCAATATGACCATGAATTATTTTTGCAGGAAAACATACAGTATCTGAAGGAATAGTATGTTGCCCTTTTAAATAAAGTTCCCTATTGGATGTTGGAGAAGTAATTACTTCAAAATCCAATGTGGTAAAGAACTTATGCCAAAATGGCAATAATTCATACATATTTAAGCCCAGTGGAATACCAATCTGCCCTCTTTTACCCTTTACTCCTTTGTACTCTTCTAGTAAAGATAATTTATAGTCAAATAGGTCAAATTTTTCCTCTGAATTCTTTGTCGAAATTGGTCTGTCACATCTATTACCTGCTATATATTTTCGATTACCATCAAATGTATTTACAGTTAATTTACAATTATTATTACAAAGTCCACAATTTACCATCTTAGCAGTATGCTTAAAGTCATTTAAATCACTTCTTGTAAGTATACTACTCTTATTTTTGCTTACTTCTTTTGAGTAAAGAGCTGCTCCATAGGCCCCCATGAGTCCTGAAATATTTGGCCTAACTACTTCTCGGCCTATTTCCTTCTCAAATGCCCTAAGTACTACATCATTATGGAAGGTTCCACCCTGTACAACAATATTTTTTCCCAGACTATCTGCCGATGAGGCTCTGATCACCTTATAGATAGCATTCTTTACTACACTTAAGGACAGTCCTGCTGAAATATCCTCTATTCTTGCCCCATCTTTTTGAGCTTGCTTGACAGATGAATTCATAAATACTGTACATCTTGAGCCTAAATCTACTGGTTTGGTGGACTTTAATCCAATTGCTGCAAAATCCTGGATTGAATAGCCAAGTGCACTTGCAAAGGTCTGTAAGAATGATCCACAACCAGATGAACATGCTTCATTTAAGAATATATTGTCTATAACACCATCTCTGACCTTGAAGCATTTAATATCCTGACCACCAATGTCTATAATAAAATCAACTTCACTTTTGAATTTCTTAGCGGCTGTATAATGGGCTATTGTTTCAACAATCCCATAATCAACCCTGAATGCATTTTTGATTATTTCTTCACCATATCCAGTTACTGCAGATGATTTTATCTTTATATCTGGATAATCATCATAAAACTCTGTTAAGAAATCCTTTATTATAGGCACTGGATTACCACTATTTGGTAGATATCTTGAGCATAATATATTTTCATCTTGGTCTATTATAGTAGCCTTGACAGTTGTAGAACCAGCGTCTACACCTAAGTAGGCATTACCCTTGTAATTTTTTGGGTCTCCATACTCTACCCTTTCTTTTGAATGTCTTTCAAAGAACTCATCATAGTCTTCCTTATCCTTAAATAAGGATGAAGAACTTACATAGCCTGCTTCTACTTTGTGATTGTTAATCCTGTATATTAAATCTTCAAGCTTTATAGTTTTACTCAAGTCAGTATATGCTGCTCCCAATGCAACATAATATAGTGAGTTTTCAGGACAAATTCCTTCTAATCCTAATATATTATCAAAAGAGTTTCTAAGCTCTGATAAGAAGGTAAGAGGTCCTCCTAGATATACTACTTTTCCTTCTATTTCTCTTCCTTGAGCTAATCCTGCGATAGTTTGATTTACTACTGCAGCAAATATGCTAGCTGAAATATCATGTTTGTTGCCACCTTGATTTAATAAAGGTTGGACGTCAGATTTAGCAAATACTCCACATCTTGATGCTATAGTATATATTTTGTTATGATCCTTTGCTAATTCATTCATCTCAACTAAAGAAACATCAAGTAATGAAGCCATCTGGTCAATAAATGCACCTGTACCTCCAGCACAAGAACCATTCATTCTAACTTCCATACCATTTGTAAGAAATAGAATCTTGGCGTCTTCTCCACCTAGTTCTATAACTATATCCGTATATGGAATCAATCGTTTCACTGCGATTCTAGTAGAATATACTTCTTGAATAAATGGTATATCAAAGTTTTCAGCCAAACCCATACCAGCAGACCCAGAAATAGCTATATCAAAGGATTCATTCTCAGGAAACTTTTCCTTTATTTGCTCCAGCAAGATAGCCGTTTTCTCAGTTACTTGAGAATAATGTCTTTCATATGAGTGAAATACCAAGTTATCCTTATCATCCAAAACTACACATTTTAAGGTTGTTGAACCTACATCTAATCCTATTTTCACCTACATCACCTTTCTATTCATATAGCTATTATATCATATTGTATTTTTAAATCTATATCATGAAATGTAAAGTATTAGTAAAGGTTTTTTTGTACTAAAAAAAGTTGGGAGCAAAAAACCCTCAACTTATGTGCGTCATATATCATATCCCATAATATCATATTTCAAATTATTTGAAAAGTTATATTATTCTTACTTAATTTGGAAGTCTATATTAGGATTACTCTCTCTTGCATCCTCAAATACCTTTATGATTGAATGACCATATTCTCCTAAATTGTCTATTAGTATATCCTTATTAATTAAGCTAACCTTCATAGGCTTATTATAGGTGCTGAGAGCATCCCATAGAGCATCTAGGTTGCCTCCATAATAGTCCTTTATATTTAATTCATACTTCATATATAGGTGTACATAGTCCTTACTAGACATATATTTTCCATTAAGTATAACCTTAATCATATCTATTCATCTCCATATAATAATTCAAAAGTATCATAATGATCAGCTGTATAGTAAATTAACCCATCATTTGAGTAAACTAATCTTTCAGCCCCCCTATATCCACCTTCATAATTTATATCACATTCATAGTATTGCCTAGCTTCCTTGTCTGGTAATAGGCCTTCCCTGTTGCCAAACCTATCTCCACCAATACTCATATTGTCAGTAACATCCCATAGATTACCCTCACTGGACTCCCATCCTAAATCTGAAGCTTGTCTCTTTGTAATATAATTGTTAGGAAGTTTATCGTAGGTGTAGATATATAAAGCCACCTCATCCTTATCTGAATAATATCCATCTTCATCGATTTGGTAGGCTTGATCATTTAGGTTATCATCCAGATTTTGAAAATTATCATCTAGGTCTTCACTTGAACAAGCCAGCAATGAAAAGCTGAGTATAAGAAATAAAAATAAAGCTAGTATCTTTTTGAATCTAAATTTCATCATTCAACCATCTCCTCAATATTATAAAATTAATAAAGTCATCTATAGATTAAGACGCCTTTATAATTATACCCTTCATGGATAGTTCAAAACCTAATAATACTCCTACTCCTAGCATGACTTAGGAATAGGAGTATTATTTTTTCGTTTTGATTACAAAGAAGAAATAATAGTATTTAACTATAATCACAGCAATAATAAAAAGT